>CP022705.1:307500-615000 GCA_003491285.1 Methanobacterium sp. BRmetb2 | reverse complement strand
TTCCAGTAACTGGATCTACTGGTGAGTTTATGTCAACTCTAAGTAGAACGGTTTTATCTTTTAGATTGAAGTTGTCAATTGTATAAAATTTTAAAGCCATCTTGATCCTCCAATTATGGATTTATCTAGTTAGATTTTACTTACCAGATCAAGTAGTGCTGCTTCTGGATCCTTTGCCAGTATAATTCCTGAGGCAAGTAGAACTCCCTCGGAGCCCAGATCCATGGCGGCTTTCATATCTTCTCCAGTAGAAATTCCTGCTCCACATAAAACTTTAACTTGGGGATTAATATTATGAATAAGTTCTACAGTACCTTCCACTACTTCTGGTTCTGCCTTTGAAACTGGTATTCCTGAACCAATCAGTTCTGGTGGTTCAACTGCCACAAAATCTGGATTAAGAGTCGCTGCAGCTGCACTGGTTTCTATGTTGTTGGTGCATACTACACTATTCATATTTAGTGAAGCCATTTTCTTTATAATTTCATCAATTTCGAAGAGTTTAAGTCTTTTTTCAGAGTGATTTATCAGTGTTCCTGAAGCTCCTGCTTCTTCTAGGCATTCTGCCAGGTTACTACCAGTATGGCCCCCTGCTTCAACTGGATCAATGTGTTGAGCTAAAACTGGAATTTCAACTTTCTGTGCTATGCGATAAACGTCTGGAGCTTGCACTGAAACTGCAATATTAAAACCTGTTTCCTTTGCTACTTTTCCTGAAATCTTAGCAAGATTTAAAGCATTCTTACCTGTAGATTCTAAATACGTTTTAAAGTTCAAAATTACAACCGGGGTTTTAGTAATTGTTTTCATAGTTTTCCTCCAAAAAAAGTATAATTACATGTTATCAACATTTCATTAATATAAATATTGTAATAAATTAATTTTTCTAGTCTTAAAGTTATAGTTTATAAAATTATTTAGATATAAAATATTTAGATATAAAAAAATTTAAATTTTTTAAAAATTTTATTTCTGGATATATGGTTTTTTTAAGATTCATATCTTTAAATAGATATTTATTAACACCTATTCTGGAAAAATTAAATTACTTAAAAAGTTTAATCATGACTAATCTGTTTTGACAGTGTTGATCACATATCCATTTATTATTTATATATGAATTAATGAAAGATTCATAAAAATTGATTAATCAATAAAAGATTAAAATCAATAAAAAATTAAATTAAGGAAAATAATACTGGGATTGTTTATCTTGATGATGGAAGCGTTATATTAGATATTCACATTTCTTTACATTCCATAAATATTAATGAAATTTTCAAAAAAAGATTTAAGTTGAATGGTATAAATGATACTTTCTGAAGAAAAATTGGAAAAATTGGAAAAAATGGGTTATAGATTTGTTGGAGACAACAGACACGCAGCAGCTAAGGTGTGCCACTGGACCAAAAAAAGTATTTTAGATGAGGGAGTTTGCTACAAAGAGAAGTTCTATGGAATAGAAAGTCACCGGTGCCTGCAGATGTCACCGAGCATACCTTTTTGCCAGCAAAAATGTATGTTCTGTTGGAGGGATCAGTCTGTAACTGATACCACATGGATAGGTGAGTATGATGAGCCTAAAGAAATATTAGACGGCTGTATAACTGCTCAAAGGAACCTTTTGTGCGGTTTTTTTGGAAATGAAAATGCCAATCCTAAAAAAATCCAGGAAGCACAGGATCCTACCAATGCTGCCATATCCCTTGCAGGAGAGCCAGTAATCTATCCCGAAATAGATGAACTGATAAGTGAATTTAAAAAAAGGAAATTTACAACATTCCTGGTAAGTAACGGACTAATGCCATCTAAACTTGAAAATTTGGAAAATCAACCTACACAGCTATATATATCAGTTGACGCCCCTAATAAGAAGATTTATAATAATCTGTGCCGGCCTCAAATAGAAAATGGTTGGGAAAAATTGAATAAATCTTTAGAGTTACTTAAAACATTTGACTCCAGAACTGTTATTAGGATGACCTGTGTCAAGGGCCATAATATGCAGGAAACCCAGGAATATGCAAATATAATTAAAAATAGCAATCCTGATTTTGTAGAGATCAAAGCCTACATGTATGTTGGATATTCAAGAAAAAGGCTTGAATTGGAGAATATGCCTTCTTTTATGGAGGTAAAAGACTTTTCTGCAAAAATATCACAAGAATGTGGTTACGAAGTTATTAATGATTCAGAAGATAGTAGAGTGGTACTTTTATCAAGAGAATAAGAATAAAGGCTTTTGATTATATTATTTTTTTGTTATTTTTAATTTTTAGATAAGGATATCAATATAATTTTTTAAACTTTTAACCCTTAAAATAATCTTTAACCATCAGTATTAAGATTTTCATAATTTTTAAGGTGTAAAATATTTAAATTATAAAGTTAAATGGATATCTGGTGATTATATGAAAAAGTGGATAGTGATGCTTTTAATATTATTTACAATTGCGGCTCCTATTTATGGAGCTTCAGGTTTTGCAATAACCTATGGAGAAGCAACTAATGCAAATTCACAATGGAAAAATTCAGTAACAAATTATTTTCAATCACAAACTGATAAAGATTTAAAAGAGGCCACCATAAAAATTATAACTGCCTCTGAAGTCAATACAGTAGCCCAGAGTATAACTGGACTAACTTACACTCCGGATAAGATTGTATCATGTGCTTTGGTTGATTTGAGTTATAACCAGGGAATCAATATTGTTGTAGATAAGAGTAAAATCACGGTGGTAACACCTAAAATGTACGCAAATGCATTGAAATCTACTGGAATAGAGAATGGTTATGTGGTGGTCACATCACCAGTCCCTGCATCTGGAGAATCAGCATTAACCGGGGTATTAAAATCTTATGAGATGGCTGTTGGAGAAACCATACCTGAAGATGCAAAAAAAGCAGCTACAGAAGAACTGTATCTACAAACACAAGTAGTTAACCAGACCGGCCAAAATCCAGACACAATAGCAAATCTTTTTGAAAAAGTCAAAAACGAGGTTCAAAATCAAAATTTACAGGACCCAGCCCAGATAAAAATAATTGTGGTAAATATCGCTGCCAATATGAACATTAATCTAACTGATGATCAGGCACAACAAATTGCAGACTCAATTGCCAATACTCAAAAAGCACAAGGAAATTTGACAGAATTTAAACAGAAACTACAAGATGTTACACAACAGGTTTCCGGGTCTCAGGGAATATTAGATCAAATAATGGGATATTTACAATGGGCTTTTGATTACATAAGCAATTTAATCTTTGGAGGAAATTAAGTAATGGAATTATATTTAGAAATAAGGTTTGGAGAGTGATATATGATTTATCACCTTTTCTTTATATTTTTACAGAACATCCTACAAATTGAAATAAATTTTTCCAAAAAAACTATTTTAGATGATTTTTTAGCAGTATTTTATTGAAAAATGAGTACTGACTATTGATTTTATAATTATATTTGAAATTAAAAATCTATAAGTTTATAACTATTCTCTTATAATTAATTTTATAGTTTGTTAACCTTTCTTTGATTTAATATACCATAGATTTATTAAATAGTGATGATCTAACTATAATGAAAATATGTTCCTGTTTTAGATATACGTTTTAGATATTATGTTTATGGCTGAGATATTATGTTTATGGCTCAAAATCATCTTCAATTCATAATAGAAGTTGCTCTAATTATTCATGTGGGGATATTACTATTATTTAATATCGTTGCTATTCCCTTAAGCATGGTTCTATTTATAGGGCTGGTTATTACTGTAGCTATTGCCCTACTTTTTGGGTTGGACGCAACATTTCTACTGCTTCCATTCATGTCGCATCATGAGTTTACTCATCCTTTTGGAGCATTTTCAGTTTTTGCATGGGTAACTGTAACTGCTGCTGCAAATCTTTTAAGTGAAGTTGGAATCAGATCTTCATCTATAAAGGCATTGTCCCTAATACTTTTCTTTGCAATTGCTGTTGGTGGAGGAATAATGCACCGGTCATTTCTTTTTTTATGGTTTTTGGGATGGGCTGTCGGATATATTATAATGTCTAAAAGTTTTCAAAGAAGTACCAGGATTTCTCCAAGAACAATTGTCACATGGGTAGTAGCAGGTATAGCTGCATTTGGAATTCTTGAGCTTTTATCAAGAATACTGGATAAAGCAGTTTTAAGTCCTCTCTTGAGGATCGCCAGAATTGAACAATATTCCACTCCAAGTTTAAAGATGGTAATCAACAACACAACCTTCTGGGGCCATGTAAAAGGAGCATGTCACTGGGGTGCACAGTGCCTAGGAGGATCAGATGGTTATATTTCTCTTCCACTAACCTTTATTCATTACTTTAGTTTACCATTCCCACTATTCTATGGAGTACTGGTAATTAAAAAGGATTACATAGATTATATGTTACCCGGTATTTTTGGTATAGCTTTTGACTTCGGATATGCAGGATTATTTGCCATATTAGGCTGGAGTCTTATTGTAATCTGTTCTGGATTTACCATACTTAGAAAATATCGAAGCAAAAGAAAAGAAGGGAGTAGAAGATATCTGGGAAGAGAAGCACTATTGATTGGAGCTTTATCGGCTTTTATTGCCCAAACAATTGTTGGACTTTTCTTGTTTACCCGTTCTATAAATGGATCAGCAATGATTGCTTATATTGTTCTATCGGCATTAGTAATGGCCCACGTGGTAATTATAAAAAGAAAGCTTTAATTTAAAATATTATTTTTTTCAGGGGCACTTGTTAAGTCTGATTACATAATTCCACAGCTTTTTTCGCTGCTGCTTCCATGGATGTTTCAAATGAAATTCCTGCTTCACTTAATAGCCTCTGGCCCTCTTCTTCATTTGTCCCAGTTAATCTTATGACCATGGGTACTTTCCGGTTAGCGTTATTTAAGACATTGATTACCCCACTTGCAACATCATCCGCCCGGGTTATTCCTCCCAACACATTTAAGAATATAACTTTGACTTTAGGGTACTTTAAAACTAGATTTATCGCTTTTTCTATATTTTTTGATGAGGCTCCGCCACCAATATCCAGAAAAGTGGCTGGATTTCCACCATACAACTTTATCATATCCATACCAGTTAAAGTAAGACCGGCACCATTGCCAATGACTGCCACATCACCTTCTAGTTTAACATAAGCAAATTCTTTTTCTTCATATTCTTCCAGTTTCATAAGATGTTTATGGCGGAATAATGCGTCATCGTCTATTTCCAGCTTTGCATCAGCAGCTATTAGTCCTTCTTCAGTCAATACCAGGGGATTGATCTCGGCCAGGTTTGCATCGTATTTTTTAAAAATGTTAAATAATTTCCAGATAACTGCACCCATAGGAGGAATTAAAGCAGAGTTTACTCCCATTTTCCGGGCTATTTCCCGGGCATTAAATGGTAAAAATTCATTTAAAGGGTTTAAATGTTTTTTAATAATTTTTTCAGGCTGTGTTTTTGCTAATTCCTCTATTTCTACTCCACCCTCACTGCTGGCCATTATTAAAGATTTTTTATTACTTCGATCCACGGCAATACTAAGATAGAACTCTTTTTCAATTTTAAGTTTTTCTTCTACTAAGAGTGATTGCACAGGTTCTCCCCTTATAAAAGAGCCAATAAGTTTATTTGAGGCAGTATAAGCTTCTTCAGGAGTATTAGCAAATTTTATGCCTCCGGCTTTACCTCTTCCTCCCAGCAGTATTTGCGATTTAAGTGCAACTGGTTTATCAATATTTGTTGCTATAGCTTTTGCATCTTCAGCACTTTTGGCAAGATCTGATCTGGGTATGGGAATTCCTTCCTGTTTAAAAATATTTTTAGCACTATACTCATAAAGCTTCATTCTAATTCCTCGTTGGCTAAGGCTAATCCTGCTTCAAATGCAGCTATATTTTTTTCTTCAGTTCCTTTAGGTACACTGGCAGCTATGGCTTTTTCAGCTGATTTTCGGGATATAACACCGGTAAATTGGGTGATTGCACCGATCATAACTATATTGGCCACAATTTTAAGGCCAATTTCCTCTTCAGCGGTTTTAGTTACCGGTGCTTTATAATACTTAATATCGTGTTCATTTATGAAAGGAAGTATTTCTTCCTCAACTATCATGTCAGGGTCAACTATGAGAATTCCCCCACTTTTGAGATCGTCTAGGTAGGCCATTAATGCCTGATGAGACATGGCAACAAATATATCTGCTTTTTGGACCTTGGGATAATCTATTTCCTCATCACTAATAACTACTTCAGTTCTTGAGGCCCCTCCTCTTGCTTCTGGACCGTAAGATTGGGTTTGGACTGCATATATATTATCATACAGTGCAGCAGCCTTTCCAATCACTATACCTGCTAAAATTATGCCTTGTCCACCAAAACCAGCAATTCTTATTTCTTTTCTCAATTTAATCCTCCTTGTACGCTGAATTTATGATAGAAAGAGAATCATCTGAACATTTATTCTCAATTAAATTGAACAGTTCTTCTGAAAATTCAGGCTCCTTTTCATTTACAAATTCGCCTAAAATAATTTTACCTTCTAACTCTTCTGGAGACATTTTACGGGCCCTTCTACTGACCACACTATTCTCTTTCATCCATTTCATCATTTCAATCGGTGTTTTCATACGATTTTTACGACCAAAGTAAGTAGGACACTGAGATATAACCTCAACAAACGAAAAACCTTTGTTTTTGAGACCTTTTTTAACAGCATTTGAAAGCTGCAGTGGATGTGCTGTGGTCCAACGTGCAACGTATGTAGCACCGGCAGCTGATACCAACTTAGAAAGGTCAAAAGGACGTTCAATTGCTCCGTATGGTGCAGTGCTTCCATAACTTCCTTGAGGAGATGTTGGGCTAATTTGGCCCCCGGTCATTCCATAGATGCTATTATTTATACAAATAACAGTAAGGTCTATATTTCTTCGTGCGGCGTGAATTAGATGATTACCTCCTATTGCAGCAGCATCTCCATCTCCAGTGAAGACTACAACGTCATGTTGGGGATTTCCTAATTTGATACCTGTAGCAAAAGAAATGGGACGGCCATGAGTGGTGTGAAGAGAATCACACTTCACATAACCAGGTATTCTGGAAGAACACCCAATCCCGGAAACCATTACAATATTTTCAAAGTCAACTTCTGCCATTTCCATACCATTAAAGAATGTGTTAAGAACAATTCCATTCCCACAACCTGCACAGAAAATATGAGGAAGTCTATCTTTACGTAAATATTTCATAAAACGATTTTCATTCGTTTTATCCATTTTTTACCTCTCCTTTTTTTGTAAAAACATCATTTATGTCAATATGCTGATAATTTTAATTATTTTCATTTATTCCATTTCAGATTTTATTTTTTTTAGAATTTCATCAGGCCGGTGTATTTCCCCACCAATCTTAGAAAGCAGTGAGACCTCTGAATGACCGCAGGCAACTCTTTCAACTTCGTGGACTATTTGGCCTAAATTCATTTCTACCACAATGATTTTTGAAGCCTTTTTGGCAGCTTCTCTAATTTCCTTTTCAGGGAAAGGCCATACTACGTCTAATTTCATGTATCCTGTTTTAATACCTTCTTGGCGTGCTTTTTTAATTGCAGTTGCCACCGACCGAGAAGGAGCTCCATAAGAAACAACTATGATTTCTGCATCATCTACTAATTCTTGACGCACCCTAGTAATTTGTTCTCTGTTCTTATTTATTTTATCACAAAGTCTTTTTACAAGTTTTGAATGAGTTTTTGGATTTGAAGCATCAGGATAACCTCTTTCATCATGAGTTAGACCAGTTACATGTAATTTATAACCACTTCCAAAAGGAGGCATAGGAGATGTACCTTCAGCATCAGCCTTAAATGGTAAAAATTTTTCAGGTGTCTCCTCAGGCATTTTACGTTTATTGATTTTCACCTGGTTTGGGATTGTGATTTTTTCCCGCATATGGCCAACTATTTCATCGCTCATGACCATTACAGGCACACGATATTCCTCTGCCAGATTAAAAGCTTCAATTGTAAAATCACAACATTCCTGTACCGATGATGGTGAAAGAGCTATTATCTCATAATCTCCATGGGATCCCCATCGGGCCTGCATCATATCGCTTTGGGAAGCCATGGTGGGTTGACCAGTAGAAGGAGATCCTCGCTGCATGTTAATTATAACTAAAGGAGTTTCTGTCATTGCAGCGTAACCAATGTGTTCTTGCATCAGGGAAAATCCAGGTCCTGAAGTGGCAGTCATTCCCTTAACACCAGACCAAATTGCCCCAATCACTGAACCAAGCGCCGAAATTTCGTCTTCCATCTGGATAAATGCTCCTCCTTCTCTTGGAAGAAGAATTGCCATGTCTTCAGCGATTTCAGTAGATGGTGTTATGGGGTAACCTCCAAAAAACCGACAACCAGCTTTTATGGCCCCTCGAGCACATGCTTCATTTCCCTGAATAAAAAATTCATCACTCTTCGTCATTTTCATCAACCTTTATAGCCTGATCTGGACATAGTAAAGTACAAATATTACATTTATTACATTTCTCTTCATGTGCTGGAACAGGAATATGCGCACCTTTCTTATCCAGGCTCTGGGATTTTTCATAAACCTTGCGGGGACAGAATTCAGTGCATATATCACAGCC
This sequence comes from Methanobacterium sp. BRmetb2, assembly GCA_003491285.1. NCBI lineage: Archaea > Methanobacteriati > Methanobacteriota > Methanobacteria > Methanobacteriales > Methanobacteriaceae > Methanobacterium > Methanobacterium sp. BRmetb2. The sequence goes on along the minus strand of CP022705.1, from coordinate 606,344 downwards.
CTTGCACAGTTTTTTATCGATGGTTATCATAGTATCATTTTAGACTTTTTGATAATTATTTTATACCTAAAACAGATATAAACAATCCAACATTCTTTTTTTCACGATTATTTAACCGTCTATTGTTTCTATTCCAGAATTTTTTTATTATAGATGGTTTTATTATAACTCTTTTTTATAGATTTCTTTTCAACATATTCAGTTTATTTCGTTATATCATTAGGATACCATGTCCTCGGGGTGCAATGGCATAAACCATTTTTGAGCAATATAAGTTGGTATAATAGCACTTGCTATTAAAACTCCAGTAAGGATCGAATATTGTATCTGGTTGATGTAACTTGAATTTAAACCAAATAAACAGGCAATTAACCCGAAAGTCAAACCCGTACTTAAAAGCAGTGTTGTATATAATTGATCTTTCTGCAGATATTTCCGGGTTATTAAATAAACCCCTGCAAATTTACTTAATTGTCTTACAACAAAAAGAGACAGGAATAAGGGGAGCATAGAATATATTAAACTTATTGATACATTCAATCCCCCGACTATGAAAAATACTGGTGTTATAAAGGCAAAGGCAATAGTTTTCAATCTTTTTTTAACTTCTATAGTTTCTATAGTTTCTACAAAATGTTTAGACATGAACAAACCAAGCACAAATGCAGGAAGAATGGCCTGACCTCCACCTAATGCTGCTAGAAACATGAAAACCAGCAATAAAAGGAAAATATATTTTATTTCAGGTTCAATCACCTTATTTTTCAATCGGGGATTTTCGAATACTTTATTAGAAAACTTTGTTGCCAGAATTATCACAATTATAGAAACTGATATGTATATCAATGTGTAAAATGTCGGTTTTAAGAATAATATGCTTAAGGCAAGTGCTGTTCCCATATTGGTTACGAAATTTGCAGCCATCAATCTTTTACCTACATCTGTTTGGACTATGTTATTTTCTATCAAAACAAAGTAAACAACTGCCACAGCAGTTCCAGATAATGCAACCCCTGCAATTAAGGATGCTAATAAATTCCAATTGGCAATGTAATATGTAAAAAGAAAAACAGAGATAAATGGTGTTAAAAATGAAAATAATCCTATCAAGAAACTTTTCTTAAATTCCCTCCTCATTAACTCAATATCCGTTTCTGCACCTGCTAAAAAGGTTAAAAAAATTCCACCAAAACTGGATAAATATAACATCCAACCCTCTGGGCTAATTAAACCTAAATTACCTGCTACAACCCCAAAAATTATTTCTAGTATTGCTACAGATATTCCAAATCTCAGGGAAATCAGACTTGCAAGTAAAATTATTATACCCATCAACAAGGGGGTTAATCCTTCATACATAATGATTGGCTCCATCAGTAAAATATTAATGACGGTTTATTTCAAAAATAATTTCTAATCAACTATTTGTAATTATTCTGTTATAATAATAAAGCCATTTTAAAAGAAATAATAGTTCTAATGGAGAATATATTATAAAATCAATCAATAGATTCAATGTACATTAACGGATATTTCAGTTCTTCAATATATTCCATTCTGATAACTGCTTTTGAATCATCATATTCTGAAAAAACTCTTACATCTAGCATATCTCCAGCTAAAGATACATAATCAAATTCACTTTTCAATTCTTCTAAAATTTCTCGATTTATCCTAACTTCAACTTTTGTTATGCATGGTTGAAGCTCCATTGCATTTTCTATGGATTTTTCCAGTTGTGCTGCGTTTTCGATACTTACAGGAGTACCTATGAACTGGTGAAAAAGAGCCCCCATAGTAATTGCTCCTTCAAAGATTGTTCTTTCTCTATTGGATATATTTTTGAAGTATTTACTATCTATTTCGTCCATTTAAACACCTAAAAAGCTGTTGATATCTGCTAATCTGTTTGATATGTAATCTGCAGGAATTGGGAAAAGGTATCCACATATCAAAAATAGGGTTAATGCTATAACTGCAACAAATATTATTTTCTTATCTTCTTCTACAGGATATATATAATTGATTACTAATCCTCCACCGAAAAAAGCCACGATTAAAAGAGGGGCATAGTATGCTTTAGGGTTTTCGTGAGCGGTTTTGTTGGTTATAGGTGTAATTCTATCTAATTTTGCCTGAACAATGTACCTTTCTTTAGTGGATCCTAAAGGATAGCAGGTAATTAGAAATAGGGAATTGCCCTGTTCTACTGACATTTGATATGATGCTGGAACAATAAATGAGTCATTTACAGTGTATTCTGCATTACCTATCTCGGGCCAAATTAAAGTTATATTATCTCCGTTTTTTAACTTATCCAGGTTTAAAAATGGTGACCCATAAAGAGTTCTATGACCAAAGATGATAACTGTTCCTCGTCCAGGTTTAGAAGATTGGGGTTCATGGTATATTCCATAAGAAACTGATTTGTTATTTATGCTTTCATTAACCCCAATGGCAGGTATTTCTAAATAAGGAACATCGCTCTGATTTTTTATAATGGTATCTGCAGCAGCATAATAGTTAACTTCAATCAAAACATAGAGGGATAAGATTAACATCCCTACTAAAATAAAAACAGTTGAAATTTTCATCTAAGTTATGTATAAACTATTGCCTTAAATAAGTTAATGTTTAGTGGTCCACTAAATTAAACATTAACTTTTTTCATAGTATTTATTTCCCGTTTTTACCTTATAAACTTAGCATAAACCACTCCTGCACCAGTAACAACAGCAGCAATTACAAATAAAGCGTAGGGAACTCCAGTTGCTTTAGTTGGCACTGAACTTGTTGTTGAAGCGGCACTGGTGGTGGGAAGTGATGAGGAATACTTTCCATAACCAGTATCATGGCTACTTGAGGAAGGCCATATGTATTGATATGTGAAATATCTTTGAGCTCCTGCTGCCATAGTTACATCCCATGCGGCTGTTTGTGCATTAACCATACTATCGTCATCTATGAATGCTTTAGGTTTACTGTAGGTTAATTTTGAATTCATTGGTACTATAGGCGCTCGAACTATTCCCGAAACGGTTTTTGAATCCACATTTCTTAATTTAAAGTTGAATGTTCCTTGCCATAATTGGAGATCTAATTGAGGATTCAGCATTTCTAATTCATTAGGGAAGAACCAAGTTGCAGTAATACCGGGTTCAGGTACTAAAGGCCAATATTGATTTTCTTGGGAGTTGTTTCTTATAATATACCATTCAGGCAAAGGTGGTGTGGGTCCAGTATTTTTAAGTTTAAAACAAATTGTTTTTGTTTCCCCCGGCTTTAACTTCCATCCGTAATCTCCACCTAACTCCGGATAACTAGATTTAACCATTTTTACTGCTGCAGGGCTAGTCCAAACTATCTGCCATTCCATTGCAGGAGTAGTTTTGAAATATTCCTGACTTATTTTGAAATATTGAACTTGGTTATTATTGTTTTTTATATGTATGTGGATGGTTGCAGTTAGTTCACTCATTCGTACACTGGTGGCATTAGGATTTTCTGTTATCCACGCTTCTGCCCCATAAGAAACCCCCATACTTACAAACAGAACTATTAGTACCATGCATATTTTATTTATATTCATTTAGTAACCCCCTATCCGTCCAACTAATATTATTTAATTTTACACCTTCCAAGTTTCAGTTTTAACCATATATTCTCTGCAATTCTTTAGACATCCATGTAGGTGCTTGTTGTGTTGGAACAGTTAGTATGACACTATCCATGTTTTGAATTAGGAATCCTACATCTTCCCTTGGGACTTCTAGAAGTACAAGGTATTGTGCGTCAAGTTCCCCTAAATTAGACGCTCTTTCAAAGTCAGACAATCTCCATCCATAACTTTGTAGAAGTGAATTTATTTCAGCTTCATTCCAATTTCGGGATGCGGCTGCCCTTAAAAGCTGTTCAACATCACTTGTAGATTTTTGATCCTGAGTGCTGCTCTGGATCATCTGATTTATGGATATTTCCTGTGAACGGGTTATGTAAGCATCAATAACTCCACTGTCTTTTGCTCTTAAAATGGCTAAGACAGTTGCACCACTGATTTTTGGAGATGAAGTGTTAGTGGTGGCGGTGGTATTGTTGTCTGCGGCAGTTCTCAGATATACATCAACCATGTTACCTACAGTTACCAATCCACCGGCAGCCTGTAACCTGGTGATGATTATGGGTACTGCAACAGTATCAGGAGTTTGCAGCTCCATATTTGCAAGCACGGTGGCATCTGATTGTTGTATAAACTTTTGAGCAGTATCAACTTTCATTAAAACATTTTTCTGTTCTTCAGCACTGTAAACAATCATTATCCGCCCATAATTATCTCTCTTCTCTTTAAGCTGCTGCAGTTGATATTCTCGCCAAGCTGCTGTAGCTGGACCTAAAACATCCACGGCCAGTGCTTCTTCCGGCGTAACCGCCGCATCTATCTGGGCCAATAAACTCTGTTTTTCAGGATATAATGCTAAAGCCCCTTTAAAATAAGAATCAACTTCATTAAATTTAGTGTTTTTTGCGGCGTTCAGGGTTTCTTGATACGGCTGATAAACTAAGAAGTAATAGCCTGCTCCCACAATGACTATTAATATTATTCCAAAAACAGCAGCACCAATCAGAGTTCTTTGATCTTCTTCAGGAACTCGTCTACTAAAACCGCCAGGTTTTTTGACGCTTCCTGGCTTTTGAGGAGGAGTTTTCAACTTTGGTTTATCTCTAGGTTTTATTCTCGGTTTTGGCATTGGTTTGGGTATCTTTCGCTCTGATGGTTTTTTATCTGAAGTTTTTTTAGGTTCATCTTTCTTATCAGGGTTATCAGAGCCTCCCTTTCCAGTTATTTTACCTACTACGCCTTTAAGACGCTCTCCAACATCCGAATCTGATTTCCCATTCTTCCTGAGATTCGGAGGAGAATCTTTGTCATTCTTTTTCTTTCCCAATATCTTATCTAACATGTGGACCACTTTTAGATTTTTTGCTATATAACCTAATAAAAGGTATAATTAATAAGTATAACATCGAGGCTACAAATAAAGCTTTCCCTGGAATGTAATCTATTACGGCTGAAATACTTTGAGGCAATAGTGTTGCAATCAGAAGTATGCCGCCTACCGCCATAACTTTAATGTTACTAAATTTAGGATAACTTATTGAACTGATCATTAAACAAGACACCACCGTCATTATAACAAGTGAAATGTCCACTTGGAACATACCTGAAAGATAAAATGATGATATTATCATAGCAGTTGCAGGTATGGGTAAACCCACAAATTCTTTTGAACTTGTACTTGAACTTGTGATAATATTGAACCTAGAAAGTCTCAATATCCCACATATAACTATTAAGAGACTTACTAGTATATTAATGTATGGTATGCTGAATGTTAAAGTTGCAGAATAAAGAAAAATTCCGGGTGCAACACCAAAGGAAATAACATCACATAATGAATCAATATTTTTTCCAAATCCATACTCATCATGTCTTTTTGTCTTCCTTGCCACCCAACCATCTAATGAGTCAAATATCACCGCTACCAGCATAAACTTTGCAGCAAGGATTAAATTACCACTTGTAATCATTAAAATTGATAAAAATCCAAACGAAGCATTCCCAACGGAAAATAAATCTGCAATGGACATGTAAGATTTCATATTCATAGTATACTTCCAATATTCGTCATTTTTATAATCATCATTTTTCATTTAAACTTAAAATGTATCTATCATTTAAATTAAGTTCTTTTTAATGTTTAATGCTTTTTTTTAAGCATTTTGGCAACTATAGTTTCTCCAGCTTTTGATTTTTTACCGACCTTTACTAAAACTTCACAATTTTCATAGGGAAGTATTATATCCACCCGGGATCCAAATCTAATCATACCTAGTCTATCGCCAGTTTTTACATGGTCTCCTACATTTATATATTGCACTATACGTCTGGCTACAAATCCTGCAATTTGAATGACTCCCACTTTTCCATACTCTGAATTTATTACTATTAAATTTTTTTCATTTTCTTTTTGAACGTCCTTCCAGGCTATTTGAAATTTTCCTGGACAATATTTTGTTTCTACAACTTCTCCAGATAAGGGAACCCGATTCACATGAACATCAAAAGGTGACATGAATGTGCTGATAAGTATTCCTTTCTTTCCCTTGTCTAAAATGTAATTCATCAAATGATCATCATAATTAACTACTTTTATTTTGTCAATCTTTCCATTAAGCGTTCTACCATCAGCAGAAGCCAGTACTAACCCTTCACCTACAGGTATACTCCTTTCAGGATCTCTAAAAAATTGCATCATAAATGCAATAAATGAGAATAATAAAAAGCTTATTATGACGTATCCAAATAGGAAGGGCAGCACAGCCAATGTGAATAGGATTCCAGCTTTTTTTAATGTGCCTTTTACAAACATTATTATCACAGAATTTTTAATTTATTAATTTATTGAATTAGGATTTAATTTTATTGATATCTGATCATAATCAGATAAATTATAATCGCATAAAAATAATAAAAAAACCATCAAAGCTCTTCTATTAAGTCTATATATAATATGTCTTAAAATAGTTATATATCTAATTTAGAAGATTATTAAGTACTTTTAAAAAGAATTTTTTATTAAATAAGTATAACAATACAAAGAACTATACATTTATATGAATTAATGAAGTCATTAATATGAAAAGATTTAGAAATAATTGTTCCATATTATATTGATGTTAATTTTAATGATTGATAATAACTTAAAAATAATAACTTAAAATATATTCATTCCAAATTCAATCTATCTTTTAGGCGTTTTTAGGTTGAACATGATCATTTTAATCTATAAATCTATATATTAATAGCTAAGAGATTTTTGAAGTTTCCCAGAGCAGGATATGATCATTTTTTATATGATCATTTTTTTAACATAAATAGATTCAATGGAAGTTTTTATATATTATTTATATGCAATGTTTATCAAGAAACTAAACTATTAAGAGGTTATTTCGTTATAATTAATAAAATTTACAGATGTGTTGTTGATGATAGAAAGTAAAATAAAAGTACTCCGGAAAGCAGCACAAGTTTCAACTATGCACGATTCAGATAAAATATGGTGTGTAATTGCAGGTAATGAAGATATGGTAAATAATGTTGCTTATGAAGCCATTTCTGAAAAAGAAAGAGTACAAATATTGTTTAGAGAACATATAACTATGAAGGAATCATTAGTAACTAAAAAATTTGATTTCATAATTTTATATGGAGATTTAAATAAAATTAGGGATTTAAGTTTAATATGTAAAGATAATGGAGGAGCATATCTTAAAATAGCTCCATTTTATGTTTTAAACGAACCAAACCTAATTTTATTGGTGGGTCCAGACACGGTTATTAAGAAATTTGTAGGAGACATAGAGAAGAAAGGAATAAAATATTCTTTTATCTTAGAGGATAAAACAACTGGATTTATCGAAACTGATGTTTATATGACTAATCGCTTACCTAAACTTGTCCGTAACGTGATTGATCCACTATTTAAGATGACGGACGTGGTTTTATCCACACTTTTAATTTCAACTGGAGAAGATAATATTAAAAAAGTCAAAGAAATAGCGAAGTCAAACCAAATATTCGCATTAGAATTTAAAAAGATTTTAGAGGAGGAATAATATGTTTTCTTTTGGAAAAAAGGAAGAAAAAACTGAAGTTAAGAAAAAACCGCTAACAAATACATTAGGAATTGATTTAGGAACTTTAAACACTGTTGTTGCTAAACCATCCGGTGATAAATTTGATCTATACAAAATACCATCAGTAGTTGCTGTTAAAAAAGATGATCTTTCCTATGTACTTGCTGTGGGTGATGAAGCAAAATTAATGCTCGGTAGAACACCTGAAGATATTGTCGCTGTTAGACCCTTAAGAAAAGGAGTTATAGAAAGTATAGCACAGGCCAAAGCTCTTCTCATGTACGCACTGGAGAAAGGTGCTGGAGAATCAATGGAGAACATTCAAAGGATAGTTATAGGCATACCTGGAGATGCTTCAGAAGTTGAGAAAAATGCAGTAGAAGAAATAGGTAAAAAGGCTGGTGCCAGTTATGTTTTAGTTATAAGTGAAGGATTGGCAGCAGCAATAGGTGCTGGTTTACCCATAGCTGAAGCAGCAGGTACCATGGTAATTGATATTGGTGCTGGTTCAAGTGACATAGTGGTAATATCATTAGGTGGAATAACTGACATTGAAACCATCCGCTGGGGTGGAGATGACATTGACGATAACATTGTTGAAAAAGTCAAAGAACAATATGAAGTTGAAATAGGACTCCATGAAGCTGAAAAAGCAAAGATTGAAGTGGGAATGGTCAACTCTGACTCTAACCTGGAAGTTTCCAAAACATCTGTCATTGGTAAATGTATGAAAACCAATAAACCAAAAGAAGTTGAAATTGATTCCAAGATGGTGGCTGACGCTGCAGAACCAATAATTGTTAAAATAGTGGAAGCTTTATCTCATGTGTTGGAAAGATTATCCCCCGAACTTATATCTGGTGTTTACAATCAGACAGTTGTTGTGGGAGGAACTTCACAACTTACGGGTTTAAAAGAGAGAATATTTGAAGAAGTAGGAATTCCAGTAAAGATATCTGAAGATCCAATGACTGTGGTTGCTAAAGGTGCCGCCATAGTTGCTGCAGAACCTAGAGCTCTTGAACCAGAAGTACGTTTAAAAGCCATGAAATAATTAAATTGGCTTTCTTTTTTTATTTTTAAATTTTTATCGCCGGATGGCTATTAAATGAGGATATTAGGCATAGATGAAGCAGGCAGGGGACCTGTAATCGGTCCATTAGTTCTTTGTGGTGTATGTATTGAAGAAAAAAGATTAAAAAACTTGGAACGGCTCGGTATAAAAGATTCTAAAAAATTATCTCCTAAAAGAAGAACTATCCTTGATCGAAAAATTAGAAAAATCTGTGATTATCATATTATCACCATTTCTGCAAGTGATATTGATAACCTAAGATCAAAAGATGTTAATCTTAATGAAATAGAGAAAATTGCCATCACAAAGATTATCGGCCATTTTAACCCAGATCTTGCAATTGTTGATTCAGTGGACGTCAATCCGGAAAGATTTCGCAGGGAAATAAAAGAAATAGTAAATGAAGATATTGAAGTTATTGCTGAACATGGGGCTGATGATAAGTATATTATAGTAGGTGCCGCTTCCATCTTAGCAAAAGTTGAACGCGACACTGAGGTTGAGAAGATCAAAAATAAATATAAAGTGGATCTAGGTTCTGGATATCCGAGTGATCCTAAAACTCAAGCATTTCTCAAAAGATATAAATTTGAAAACCTACCTGATTTTGTTAGAAAATCATGGAATACATCACAGAAACTTAAAGATAAGCCAGATTAATAATATCATTTATTAAACTGTTATCTGGAGATAATAACAATTTTATAATAGATTTGAAACCCATTAAAATAATCAATAATTCATTATTTATAAAAAAATTAAGAGGATTTAAATGATATTTGAATTTTTAAATAGCACATTTGGAACCATATTAGAGATGTTTAAAAGCGGAGGAATCATAACCTACATAATTACCTTGATTGGGATTTATGGTTTTATAACCTCATTCGAAAAAATTCACTACTTACGCAAAATATCTAAAGTCAGTCTTCCTCAAATAACTGGAACAGTTAACAGCTCCATGGAGAAAGGAGGTTCTCTTGAAGCTTTAAGGGCTATTGGAAAATATCAAAATCCGATTTCTAAAATAATATCAGAAGCACTTAAAATAGGATACCGAAACAAGACTGAAGTTGAAGATGCTATGGAGCGAGTTTTCATTGTGGAAATGGGAAACATGACCAAAGGACTGGACACCCTTAGAACCATAATTGAAATAGCACCTTTGTTAGGTCTTATAGGGACGGTTATTGGGTTATGGTATACATTTAGAGCGCTTGGTGTGAATGCCAATGCAACTGCCATGGCCGAAGGTATTTACATAGCATTAATCACCACCATAGTAGGTCTTTCAGTAGCCATTATCTTAATGCCTTTTTATACATATATAACTGGGAGAATTGACAAAGAAATGGACAAAATAGAAATTGCCAAAAAGATGACCAATTGGGGTTCTGCAGAAATGAAATTAAGAGTTAAAGACGTGGATAAGGCAATGATCGCATTAAATGAAGCTGATGGTGTTGTAAATGTTAAACAGATTATTGACAAGGAAGCTAATCTTTGGGTTTCATTTAAACCAAGCATGCTTGAGAAGAGCATAAACAACATAATTATGGAAAAATGTAATTTTGAAGTACAGATCATTGAAAGTAAATTAAAACAGTAATTGGGAGTTATTTAGATGACCATGGATATTGGAAAGTTCAGAAATAAAGTAAAAGGCAGTAACCCTAAATTCAATTTGGTTCCATTCATTGACGTACTTTTCACTATTTTAATCTTTTTGATGGTTACCAGTAGTTTTCAGGCAGCATCCACTTCTGATTCTTCCAGTGGAAAACCAGAATTAACTGAAAGCAGCGGCCCAATGGAATATTACTTAATACCCGTGGCCGGACTTAAAGAAGTCATTGTAAATGGAGAAGACATGTCCCGTTACATTCGAAATAATGCTATTGCAGTAAATACAAGGGTAATAGACGAGGGAGAGATAATTATAAGGCCAAAAACAGGTACTATTATTATTACCACTCCGCCAGGGATGTCACCAGATAAGGCCGTAGCACTTCCTGATCAATGATACCAATAAACTTAAACTATTAATTTTTCACTAAAAATAATATTATGTATTATTAAAAGATTTAAAGGTGTAAAAAATGTATCTTGGGAGAATATTAGCTGTTGGAAGTAATAAATCAGGTAATTTAGTTGCATACAGAGTTTCAAGCAGGTCATATCCCAATAGGGAAACCAAGGCTTTTGAGAATAGAGTTGCAGTTGTTCCAAAAGAAGGACATGAAAAGGATGTTTTTGAAAATCCATATATAGCCTATAATTGCATCAAAATAGTAGATGATGTGGCTATTGTTTCTAACGGCTCACATACTGATGTTATTGCAGATAAAATCGCCGAGGGAATGAATATTAGAGATGCTATTGGCTTGTCCTTGCTGATAATGGATTATGAAAAAGATGATTATAATACTCCCAGAATTGCGGGTGCTTCTTCAATTAACGGTGAATCATATATTGGAATTGTTACCCATGAAAACCTGATAGTTGAAAAGGTTAAACCTGGTAAAACTTCTTACATTGGAGTTTATGAACACATAAAACCTCGGGAAGTTGACTTTGTAGCAGAAAGTGCACAAGAAGCGGCTCAATTTATAATGAATAAAGGAAAATTTGAAGAATTCACAAATCCAGTTACTGCTGCAGCTGCATTTGGTGTTAAAGATTGGAATATGTCTTATATCTAAATGGTGCCATTATGGAAGTTAGAATAATAGGCCTCCAAGGTATTCCACTTGTCCAAGAGAATGATAATGTTGCCTCATTCATTTTGAACTCTTTGGAGGTATCTTCATTAGATCTGGAAGATGGGGATGTTTTTGTAATTGCAGAAACAATTATTGCCAAGGCTGAAGGGACAAAAATTCATCTTTCTTCTTTAAAACCAAGTTTAAAAGCATTAAAGATAGCTAAAAAGACAGGTAAAGAACCTGAATTGGTAGAATCCATACTTCAAGAATCTAATGAAATATTGAAGGTAGGACCGAATTTTATAATCTCTGAAACTAAACATGGCTTCGTATGTGCCAATGCAGGCATTGATGAGTCCAATGTAGAGCTAGGTAAAGCAACCCCCATTCCCCTAAATCCAGACAAAAGTGCTGAAATAATTAGAAAAGATATTTTAAAAGCTACAGGTAAGCAGGTAGCGGTAATTATATCAGATACTCAGGGCCGACCATTTAGGGAAGGTGCTGTAGGTGTTGCAATAGGAATTTCAGGTATGGAACCACTATGGGATCGGCAAGGTGAAACTGATCTTTATGGAAGAAAACTTCAAACTACCAATGTGGCTGTTGCCGATGAATTAGCAGCAGCAGCGTCCATAGTAATGGGTCAGGCTGATGAAGGCATTCCTGTAGTATTAATAAAAGGTTTAAATTACACTAAAAAACTGATAAGCAATTTTGCAACTGCTAAATCCTTGATAAGACCAAAAAAATATGATATATTTAGATAATTTCATGTGGTGGTGTTGACTTATCAAATAATTTAAGATAATTGTCACAAAGTTAATTATTCATCATGAAAATATTGAAAAAAAGATTAACATGATAACTATATTATCTGGGGGTACTGGTACCCCTAAACTACTCCAGGGAATTAAAAAGATAATTGATCCCCAGCAAATGAACGTTATAGTAAACACGGTTGAAAATACCTATGTTTCCAATTTATATGTTGCTGCTGACATAGACACAGTTCTTTATACTTTAGCCGGTATTATTAATGAAGAAACATGGTATGGTATTAATGAGGATACTTTCATAACCCATGAAATGCTTAAAAAAGTTGGGTGTCCTGAACTTTTGAGAATTGGTGATAAGGATCGGGCCATAAAAATTCAAAAAACTTTGTTTTTGGAAAAATATTCTTTATCTCAAGCAGTGGATATTCAAAGGAAAAATTTAGGTATTAAATCTAAAATTATTCCAATGAGTAATGAACAACCATATATAAATATTATAACTGACCAAGGAAATATGGAATTTCATGAATTTTTGGTTGAACGTGAAGGGAAACCTCATGTTTTGGATGTTGAGTTCAATAAAGTTGTTCCATCTGAAGGTTTAATAGCTGCAATTGAAAATTCGGAAATGATCATTTTAGGTCCTTCAAATCCAGTTACTTCAATAGGACCTATAATTTCAATGGATGGAGTTGTAAAAGCTTTAAAAAATGTATATGTTGTTGCAGTATCGCCCATTATTGGTGGAAAACCAGTAAGTGGTCCTGCGGCCAAATTCATGGAGGCTTTGGGTTTTGAAGTTTCATGTGTTGGTGTTGCAAATATGTATGCCCACTTTTTGGACAAGTTTATAATAGATGTGGTAGATAGCCACTCTAAGAAAAAAATAGAAAAACTAATATCCAAGGTTATGGTAACAAACACAAACATGAAGACCATTGATGATAAGGTGATGTTAGCAAGAACAATTTTGGGTGAAATTATATGATACAAATGACTTTAATACAGATTGATAACTATGGACCATGGACAGTAACTCCTACTCCACGAACAGAGGCAGATCTTCAGATTTTGCAGGCACAACTTTATGCTGACCTTCAAAGACAATTTGCAGCAAAACAAGGGCTTGTTTTTTTCACCCGTTTTGACAATATGTTAGCAGTTACCAATAATGTGGATGTGGAAGATCATTTGAGAATTCAAAGATCAATTGGAAATAGATACCCTATAACAGTAAGTATGGGTGTGGGTGCTGCTGAAACCCCTTATGAAGCTCAGCGAAATGCTACAACTTCTCTTCAGGGATACGGTGGTGCACAATCTGAGGAAAGAAGTGAAATTCTTGCTATTGATGATATGGTCAATAAAGAAGATAGTTTTGTACAGATTGCACATATTGATATAAACGGCATTACTGATTCTCTGACGGATATTATACCTGCTTATGATACTTCATTTATAGTTAACAGGGTTCAACACTTTTTGATGAAAAAGTTAATTGAAAAAGGATCTTTACTGTTTTTCATTGGTGGAGATAATTTTATGTCTCCCTGTAATGGTCTTACTCCTGAAGGTTTAGTAAAAATAATTGAGGAAATTAAGGAAGAAACTAATATAGCTCTTAAAGCAGGGGTGGGAAAAGCACCTACAGCTGAAAAAGCAGCTAATTTAGCTGATTTGGCTCTTGAAGAAATACGTGGTGGTTTCACCTATGATCTGGTTCATGTGATGAAGGAATAATTAATAATCATTTTATTAATAATAAATAACATTTTAATTTTAATTTGCTTTCTTTCGACAAGACATGATGAAGACATGATTAATGAGAGTGAGTTTATCAAAGTTTTAGCTCCAATGGCCGGCATTACTGACGGTGAATTTTGCAAAAAAATGGCTTTGTTGGGATTTGACATGGTTACCCTTGGTGGATACAATGTGGATAATCTCACCATAGAAGCAGGCAAAAAAATTATTGCAAGAGGAAGATCTGAATTTGATATAAAAAAAGAAGATATAATACTGGAAATAGAAAGACAGGCCGAAATTATAAAAAATTCTGCTGATGTTTTGGTGTCAGTAAACCTGCGTTCAGTATCTCCAGATCCAATTGTTAAAATTTCAAAACTAAAATGTATTGACGTGGTTGAAATTAATGCTCACTGCAGACAACCAGAATTAACTGAAATTGGATGTGGACAGGCTCTTCTTTCAGATCTTGATAAATTAAAATATTTTTTAAAAGAAGTAGTAAAAAAATCTAGAGCCAGAGTTTCAGTAAAAATAAGAGCAAATATTCATGGAAATGATGACATCCAAATTGCTAAAACTGTTCAAAGCGGAGGTGCAGATTATCTACATGTGGATGCAATGAAACTCGGCTTTGATCTGGCTGACTACCAGCTCATACGAACCATAAAAAATAATACGAATATATTTATCATTGGTAACAATTCTATTCGAAATTTTGAAACAGCTTCTAGAATGTTTGATGCTGGTTCGGATGCCATATCAATTGCTAGAGCCACTATGGGAGGTAAAATTCCCTTTGATCTCTCACTAATTTAAATAATAAATAATCAAATTTTTATAGAAACTAGGTGCATATTATAAATATTATTATACAAACATTAAGAATATATATTCATTTCAATTTAATACAAAAATTGAAGAAAAATATTGATTTCGATTTGAAGGTGGTTGCATGTCATTTATAAAATTAGAAAATGTCACTAAAACTTTTGGCAACGTAGATGTTTTAAAAGATTTAAACATGACAATAGACGAAGGTAGTGTATTAGGAATACTTGGTCGAAGTGGTTCTGGAAAATCAGTTTTAATAAACATGCTAAGAGGAATGAAGGATTACAAACCAGATAAAGGTAAAATTATTTATCGTATTGCCTTTTGTCCAGAATGTGTTAAAGTTGAACCTCCTTCAATGGCAGGAGGAAAATGTTCTTGTGGCTGTGAATATCAAGATTTAAGTGTTGATTTTTGGAATTGTGATCGAATATTGTTCGCAGCAATCAAAAGAAGAATATCTATAATGTTACAGCGGACTTTTGCACTTTATGAAGATGATACAGTTATAGATAACGTTCTTAAATCTATAGAAGGTTTGGATGACGAAGAAAGCACATACAAGGCATTAGAACTTTTAGAAATGGCTCAAATGACCCATAGGATAACACATATTGCACGTGATTTAAGTGGTGGTGAAAAACAGAGGGTAGTTTTAGCCAGACAGTTAGCAAAGGACCCAATAATATTTTTAGCAGATGAACCTACAGGTACCCTTGATCCAAAAACAGCAGAACTAATACATGAAGCTTTGATTGAGGGGGTTAAAGATCAGGGTAAAACCATGTTAATCACTTCTCACTGGCCTGAGGTTATGAGAAAACTTTC
The DNA here is from genome assembly GCA_003491285.1 of Methanobacterium sp. BRmetb2. NCBI lineage: Archaea > Methanobacteriati > Methanobacteriota > Methanobacteria > Methanobacteriales > Methanobacteriaceae > Methanobacterium > Methanobacterium sp. BRmetb2. The sequence goes on along the minus strand of CP022705.1, from coordinate 590,682 downwards.
AGATTATGTTATATGGTTAGAAAAAGGTGAAATTATCCAGGAAGGTACTCCAGAAGAAGTTGTACAGAGTTTCTTAGATCAAGTACCACTACCAGAAAAGGGAGAGGTATTTAAAAGTGGAGGTCCCATAATAAAGATGGAAAATGTGAAAAAACATTACTACTCCATTGAAAGGGGCGTCGTAAAAGCAGTGGATGGAATAGACCTTGTTGTGGATGAATCAGAGATTTTTGGAATTGTAGGTTTAAGTGGAGCTGGAAAAACCACACTTTCCCGGATTTTATATGGACTAACTGATCCAAGCAGTGGAAAAATACTTGTTGAATTAGGGGAAAACTGGATCGATATGACAGAGAAGGGTCCATTTGGAAGAGGCAGAGTAAAACCTTATTTAGGAATTCTTCACCAGGAGTATAGTCTTTATCCTCATAGAAACGTATTAGGAAATCTCACCGAAGCAATCAGCCTAGAACTTCCCGCAGAATTTGCAAAAATGAAAGCTGTATATGTTCTTAAAGCCGTTGGTTTTGATGAAAACTATGCAGAAAGCATATTATATAAATATCCCGACGAATTAAGTGGTGGAGAACGTCACCGGGTGGCATTAGCCCAAGTTCTAATTAAGGAACCTAATATCATAATTTTAGATGAGCCAACTGGTACCATGGATCCTATTACCAGGGTACAGGTTACGGATTCAATAAGGAAAGCGAGGGACGAGCTCAACCAGACTTTCCTCATAATTTCACACGACATGGATTTTGTATTAGATGTTTGTGATCGTGCAGCCCTTATGAGAGGTGGAAAGATTCTCAAAATTGGTGATCCAGAATCTATAGTGGAAGACTTAACACCTACTGAAAAGAAAAAAATGCTTACGGAGGACTAAAATGGTATGGGATGACTCGCCATCACACGTATGTCGCGGAGGAGATAAAAGAGCAATTACATTTTGTTGTCCACCAGTAAAGCCATGCCCTATATTATATGCACTTGAAGAAGCAGGGCTTACACCTCAAGATTATATTGAAAAAAAAGAGGAATTTGGAAAAAAAACTAGGCTGGGTTATGGTGAGGGAACATGTTTTGGATCATTAGTCTGGTGCTGTAAACCTTCAAAGCCATGTCCTTTGAGGGATATGGTTATGAGAAAAATTGAAATGTCCACAGATGAATATATGGAACTTAAAAAACAGTTATCTGAGGAATTGGTTGGAGAAACTAAACTATTTGATGAAAAAAATGTCAAAGCACTTTCTGATGCCTTTGACGTTTCTGAAACAGAGGCAGGTCATGTTCTTCAAGAATGCGGTAATGATCTTAGAACCGCTATGAAACTTTTGAGAATGAAACAAATGGAGTAGCAGGATGGGTTGGACTCCTCTCTTCCTACAAATGGACAATAAAAATGTTCTAATTGTTGGCTCTGGTGAAGTGGGCAGGAGAAGAGCAAAAAGATTTATTAATGCTGGTGCGAATGTAACTATAATTGGAAAAACAGATGATAATGATTTAAAAAAACTGGGAGCTTCCATCAAATCTGTGGCTGAAATAGATAAGTGGATTGACTGGTCAGATCTGGTGGTGGTGGCCACATCTAATCCGGATTTAAATGAGTATATTTCAACTGTAACTGATAATAAACTAATAAATCGTGCTGATGATCCTGAATCAGGAAATATAATAGTTCCATCATCTTTTTTTATAGGGGATGTTCAGATATGCATATTTACTAAAGGCAAAAGTCCCCTTATGGCCAAACAGTTAAGAAAAAAGATACAAAAAGTAATAAGTAATCATGAAATACTGCAGATGGAACTTCAAGATTTTACTAGAAAAATCATAAAAAATCAAGTTAATGATCAAAAAAAGCGCAAAGAGTATCTTTACCAAATTTTAGATGATAAAAATGTAAATGATTTACTCAACGACGGCAAAATAGAAGATGCAAAGTTATATGTCGCAAATTACTTAGAAAAAAAGTTTAAAACTGTAGAAAAATGAAATTTTTCAACCTTAAATGGTTGGAGGGATTGCTCTGATTCTCAATATAAGAATTGATCATAAAACAGCAAATATCAGTACCATAGAAAATTTATCTTCGCAGATGGATAAATTAATTGAAGAAATAGATAATAAATGCGGTGTAACTGAGCTAATCCAGATAAAAACATGTAATAGGGCAGAAACTTATCTAGTTTTAGAAAATAATGATATTAAAGGTATTGATTTTAATAATTTTATAGTAGAAAGTAATGAAGATGCACTAAAACACCTGTTAAAGTTAAGTAGCGGCTTAGAATCTATGATAATAGGTGAAGATCAAATTTTAGGGCAAATTAAAGATTCTAAAAATAAATCACTTAAAAAAGGATTTTCCGGTAAAATTTTGAATACGGTATTCACTAAGGCAGTTCATGTAGGTCAAGTTGTAAGGAAAAAAACTAGAATTAACAAGGGATCTATTTCTATAGGATCTGCTGCTGTGGAATTAGCAGAATCTATTCATGGAGACCTTAAATGTAAAAAAGTGTTGGTTGTAGGGGCTGGGAACATGGGCACACTAGTTGCCAGGGCATTAGTAGAAAAAAACCTTAAAGCAATAGTTGTTGCCAACAGAACCTATGATCGGGCAGTTGAACTTGCCAGGGAACTGGAAGGTTATGCTATACATTTTGATCGATTGGAAGAAGCCATGAGTGATGCTGATGTGGTAATTAGTGCTACTGGAGCACCTCACACTGTTGTATCTTATGATCAAGTAAAAAATGCTGTTTCTTCAGAAAAACTTTCTAATATGGTCATGGTGGATATTGCCAACCCACGTGATATTGATGAGAATGTATCTGATCTGGGAGTTAAATTATTTAATATAGACGATTTAAGGGGAATAGCAGATAAAAATAAGAAAATGCGCGAATTTGAGGCTAAACAAGCTGAAAAGATCATAGAACAAGAATTAGAACTTCTTAATAATTCTCTTAAACACATCGAAATTGAACCACTCATATCATGTATTAGGAGAGAAGTTGAGCAGATAAGAAGTTATGAAACAGAAAAAGCTCTCCGCATGTTGGGAAATTTAAATGGTAAAGAAGAAATAGTCGACGATCTTACCCATGCTGTTGTAAATAAGGTCTTCCATAGGATCCTCATGAATATTCGCAATGCTGCGGAAAATGAAGAAAAAGAAGTTATAGAATCTTCCTATAAGATTTTCGACATGAAAAAATAGATTTTATGGAAAAATGGAGATAGTTAAGTATATTAATCTTTAGAAGCATTAAGCTTTAAAAAATATTATACAAACATTCCCTTTGGTTCATTTTTCTCTTTTTGATTTAGTTTTAATGCATACTCAAAATGTTCCCAAGTCACCCTATTTTTATCATCAGATATTGCTTTATGCAGGGAAGTTTTCAGTAAACGATCCTTGATATCTCTTCCTGACATTCCTTTGGTGTGATTTACCAGTCTTTCTATATCAACATCCACTTCAAGGGGCATGGACTGCACATAAAAATTGATCATGGCACGTCTTTCATTTTTATCAGGTAATCGGAATTCAATTTCCTCTTCAAATCTGCTTCTTATAGCAAAATCAAGTAAATCTGGATTATTAGTGGCCCCTATAGTTACCACACCATAATTCTGGTCTATACCATCCATTTCAGTTAAAAGGGCGTTAACAACTTCAGATACATCTCCCCTTAATGACTGGTATTTCCTATCCAGACCAACTGCATCAATCTCATCAATAAATATCACTGAAGGTGCAGTTTTAGCAGCTGCTTCAAACAAGTCATGAATTTGTCTGGCCCCATCTCCTACATGCTCACCTATAAGGCTGGTTGCTTTAATTAAATAGAGTGGAACGCTGAGTTCATTGGAAAGTGATTTGGCCAGCATAGTTTTCCCGGTTCCAGGAGTTCCGTAAAATAAGACATTTCTGGGAGCCCAGTCCTTAAATTTATCTGGTTCCTGCAAGTATTTCATTATAATTTTACATTTAATCTTTGCCTGTTCCTGACCTACCACATCGTCCATTTTAATTTTGCTTTGAATTTTTTTAAATTCTTTAACTTCAAAATCCTCAATCAAAAGTATTGATGTGTTTTCAGTTATTTCAGAATTATTAGGATGAGCTTTTATAACTTTAAAAGCATAATCCGGTAATAATTTTTGATCAAATAGGAAAGAACCTTCAACAATGGTTTGACCAGCCCACTGGTCTTTTGCATATAATTCAAAAAGATCTTTGTCAAAAACTTCAATTTTAGGGGTCTCAACCAGGTTACAGATAAAAGGGTAACCAATAGGTTGCAGTACAACTAATTTAGCTTCTTTTTTAGGTTCATTAATTTTTGTTATTGTTTTTTTATCTGATAAGTGATTATTCTGCATGATATTATTAAATTTAATAAAACATCACCATTTTTTTATTTGTTTTAGGATCATATTAATTTTTTTTATAATTTATTTTTTTAGAATTTCATAATACTTCGCCTTGATAAGGGCAGCGTCAATTTCAAGTAAAGGTGTTTCACAGATGATAGTGACATCCCATCCACATTCAATTATCAGTTTTAGTAAGGGTTCTAAAGGAGGGCCGTATTCATCCTCTTCAAGGGTGTGGTGTTTTTTTTCACCAGCATCTGTATATTCAATTTTGGTAAAGTGACAGTGTAAAATTTTAGGATCTAATTTATCTTCTAATTTTTTAAATATTTTTTCGTAGTCATTAATAGTTTTTATACATCCATTATTTCTGGCGTGTATATGGGCAAAGTCAATTGTGGGTTGAAAATTTTCAAATGATTGGCATATTTCTATTATCTCATCTAAACTTCCCAGTTGAGATTTTTTACCGGTAGTTTCTGGTGCAAAATTGTAATCATGAATATCTTTTGATTGAAGTTGTTCCTGAATTTCAGTTATAGCTTCTTTGGCACGTTTCATTGCATCTTTCGCTGAATACTTTGTGTAAAATCCAGGATGAAATACAGTTCTATAGGCACCCATTGCCTCTGAAATCGCGGCCGATTGTACCAGTCTTTCCACGGATCTTTCAATCACATCATCCTTATCTGAACTTAAATTGATATAGTATGGCCCATGCATAGAAACCAGAACATTATTTTTTTCAGAGTTCTCTTTAAGACTTTTTGCAGAACTTTTAGATATTCTGACTCCATAAGTTGCCTGGTATTCATAGGAATTAAGTCCTAATTCATTAATATAATCACAAACTTCTATTGTTTTACCTTTAAACCCCATTGGGTTTCCTGCAGGGCCAAATCTAACATTTTCTGTCATTTTTATCATCATTTATTCATATAACGATTTTACAATAGATAATTTATCAGCTAAAAACAAAATTAGGATATACATTATTATGCTGATATAGATAATAATCATTTGTATTTTCTATGAAAAAATCATAAAATGAAATCATGCGAAAGGAAATGAAATCATGAAAATATACGACATAGCTGTAATCGGAACTGGACCTGCAGGGTGTATGGCTGCCATTAGAGGGGCACAACTTGGTAAAAAAGTAATCCTGCTGGAAAAAAATAATAAAATAGGACGTAAACTTCTTGTAGCTGGTCATGGTCGATGTAATTTTACCAATACTGCTCCATTAGAAGTTTTCCTGGAAATGTTTGGCAAGAGAGGTTCATTCTACCGGGACATCTTTGCTAAATTTTCAAACTATGATTTAATTGATTTTTTTGAAAGTAATGATCTTGGATATAAAGTGGAAGAAAATGGAAGGGTATTCCCTATTACAGAAAAAGCTAAATCGGTAGTAGATGTTTTAGAAAAAGTTTTAGATGAATATCAAATAAAAATCCTGTATAATTTCCACCTAAAACATCTTGATAATCAGGATAATATTTTCAAACTATCTTCAATAGAAAATCAGGTAATTAAAGCACATAATGTTGTTATGGCTACAGGTGGGGCATCTTACGGAGTAACTGGATCAACAGGTGATGGTTTTACTTTTGCAAAATTGTTAGGACATCAAATAACAGAAATGAAACCTGGAGAAGTTCCACTTTTAGTACGTGAAAAATGGATTCACCAATTAAAAGGTGTTACTCTGAAAAATGTAGGGATGAATATACAATATGGCAATAAAATGAAATCTTTAACAAAGGGAAACCTTCTTTTAACACATTTCGGAGTTTCAGGACCAGTTATCCTGGATATGAGCCACACAATTGTGGAAATTATGGATCAATACGGTGATTTGAAGCTCAACATTGATTTTAAACCAGAAATCAAAGAGGATGCCTTAGGGGTCAGGCTGCAGGAAGATTTCCAGAAGTATGATAAAAAGAGTTTAAAAAATTATTTAAACTATCACCTTCCTCAAAGCACGATTGAACCAATTTTAAAGACCATATCTCTTGATCCTCAAAAAAAGCTGAATCAAATCACTAAACAAGAAAGATTCCAGTTACAGAAGACATTAAAATCCCTTCCATTAACAATAACTGGGCATCTTCCACTAGATAAAGCTATGGTTACGTGTGGTGGTGTATCAAAAAAGCAAATAGACCCTCAAACCATGGAATCGAAGCTTGTTAAAGGATTATATTTTGCTGGAGAGATAATTGCGGGATGTGGTCTTATGGGAGGTTATAACTTGCAACAAGCATTTTCCACAGGTTACGTGGCAGGGGATAGTGCATCAAAGAAGTGAACGGCCAGATAAGCCAGCAATCTCTTAAAATTGTATAGGGATTGAAACAAGGAATATATGGTTAATATCAATATTCACATATTGAATTCTTTTTTAATAAATTTTTCAGCTTCTTCATAAGATCTATAGCTGAATTTATACCTTTTATGAACATCTAAAATCTCAGATAATGCATCTTCTACTAAATCTTTATTTTTCCATTGTTTCAAACTGTAAACAACCTTCTCCAAACACCCCTTTTTGTAACTTATCTGGCCAATAACATGTATAATCATATCTCGCACTCGTTTGTTCTCTTCATTTTGAACTTCCTCTAAAAGAGGTAATACATCTTTGGGATGAGTTCTTCCCCTTAATTCAATTCCATGAATCATTTGGCGGCGAATTTCAGGTTGAGAGTCATTTATATATTTTTTTGCGAATTTCAATGTGGGGACAGGATTTTTCTCTCCCATCTGCTTCAGGGCACCGATAATAGCATTCCTAATCTTAGGGTTTTCATCTTTTAAGGCACATTCCATATTTCCCATTATTTTTTCTGCATCTAACTTACCAATCTCGCCCCAGGCGTAAACTACAGTCTGTCTTACTTCAACATCTTCTTTTTGAAACATTGATTCTAAAATATTTAAAATAGTAGTCTGGAAATCTTTATTAGTGTTATATAACTTTCCAATAATCAAATATACGTTTTTCCGGATGTAAATATCATCATCAGAAGCATATTTTAATAAAAAAGGGTAATCGAAGTTCACAGGCTTTTCTAATTCGTTTTTTATATTATCTTCCATCTCCTGGACAATTTCTTTTCTTTTTTCTTTGGAAAAATCGTAAAAGCCCATTATAACTCTCCAATCGATCTTAGTGCTGTTTATTGTTTAAATAAATAATATTGATATTATATGCTATCATTCCCGCCCATACCAAACTTAGCAAGACAGTTATCCATTCAAATAAAGAAGCAGAAATATTCATTTTGAGTATGTAAATTATGATAAACATTATATCAATAAAAACTACAAAAAAACCGTAATAAGCTATTTTCTTTATGAATTGGGAATGGTTGAGTAAATAGATATTACTTAAGATAAGGGTGAACATGAGAGATAAAAAGAACGACGCTGACCAGATCCAATGTAATGGACCATAATCTTCAGAGAAAACTCCCACCATGATTAAGGAAAATGAAGCATAAATTCCAACCAGCTGCGAGGTAATTAATAAGTTTTTTCCATGTTTTCCTGTTTTATACCATATTTTGAAGCCATAAAAAAATAAAATAAGGAGCAAACCAGTTATTATACATCCTAAATTGAAAAATATGGCACCATTACTGTTATAAGAAGAATTTCCAAGGTCGCTTAAATAATTGTTCAGTGGATTGTAATCTCCTGAAAACATTGAAACAGCAGTAAATGTAAAAATAAGGAAAATTAGAATTGCTAATACACCAGTTAATGACACAAATGAAATATTATGGTTTTTCATCTTTTTCAATTAATTATTTATAAAAAAATAAAAAAATAGGGGATTTTTATTATCCTCTCTTTTTATAAGATATTCATAGCTTTATTTGTTTTTTGGATAGATTTCTGTGGATCATCTTCCATTTCAAGCATGGCCCTGATGGCATCCACATTTTCGGGTACTACATCAGATTCTTGATGTATAGCTTGCATATAATATAATTCTCCGTCCACTATGTTTAGAGACTCTTTCCAGACTGCTATTTCAAATAGGTCGTTTCTTGATCTTCCTAAATCTTTAGCATACTCCATGATCTCTGCAGTTGAACCTAAACCTTTCGTTGCTTCTACTAATATTACTCTTGGAGTTTTTTCTAAAGTATCTATAATTTCATCCAGCCCTACGTCAGATTCTAATTCTACCATCAAATTGTGCTGGTGCATAAGTGTGGTTGGAACCAGTAATGCTATGGTGGTTATGTCCATGTCATAAAGAACGGTTTGAAGATCAGGACCGTGGTGAGATGGTACTGTTGGTGGATTAGGTACTATTGCATTAATTGGTCCGCTTTTAATTTGTGCAGGATCTGCACCTCTTCTTACCATAACTGCTCTTACCTTTTTTATTCCACATAAATCGTCAATGGGTTGGAGAGTTCTACACAGTCCGGTGGTGTTACATGAGACTACTCGAGCATAATCTGCCCCTAACACATCTGCGTAATTTGAAAATGAGTTGAAGGATAATCCAATCTGATCGTGTTTTTCTCCACCTTGGAATATTCCTTTGAGTCCTATTTTCTCATAAGTTTCCTTATTCTTTGCACCTATGCCTCCCGGCGTGCAATCTACAATTATATCCAGTTTATCATAAAGATCATCAATGGTACCACTGATTTCCAAACCAGCTTCCTCAAATAACTTTACTCTTTCGGGGATGCTTACATAAAGATCAAAACCCTTTCTTATAGCCAGTTCTGCTTCAAAATCAGGCTTAGTTTTGGTGACACCAACAATTTTCATATCGTCCTGAGCAGAAACAGCATCTGCAACTCTTTTACCAATAGTTCCATATCCATTAATTCCAACAGATTTCATAATAAACCTCCTTTATAAGCTTTGCATCATTTTAGCTGATGGTTCATTTTTCTAACAATGGCTATGTTTAAGGTACTATTTATTAATTTTTTATTTTTTTGCAGGAAATTTTTGCATAAAATTCCACTAACTAAAAGGGATATTTTGTGATTAAACTTAAAAAACGTTCAAAAGGAATAGATAATGTTTAAATTTAGTATAAAAATAGATTCTCCATATTAATAATTAATAATCTATATTTTTAGAATTATTTATCTATTTAATGCATAAAATAGTCTAAAATAAACTAAACTGCACATATCCACTTTTGTAATAGATAACCAGTTAAAAAAATGATAATTAAAAAAATAGAAAAAATAGGGGATTGACCAACTTATTGCTGGCCATACTTAATTTATTATTGTGCTGATTCCATAGACTCTAATTTTTCAGGGAAATATGTGTCAACAACATATTCCAATCCATATTTAGAGAAGGACTGCTGTTCTGCCTTTTTGCCAATTTTAAGCATTTTCTTAATCTCAACTTTCCAGAATTCATCCTTATAACGGGGATCTTTAAGAAGTTCTTTTAACCTTAAAACATCTATGTCCTTTAAAGGATCGGTTGGAAGTTCATAGTTTATAATATCACTGGCAGTTACTCCTAAAAACTTAGCGTCAGGTGTTGCCAGTTCATGATTTACGTGGGCTAGTTTAGCACTTCCTGAGATAATAACCATGGCAATGTGGAATCCCCATGGATCTCCGTCGTTACAAACATAGACTGGTAATTTCAACTCTTCATTAACTCTTTTAAGGAATCTTCTGGTTGCTCTTGCAGCCTGTCCTTTTAGTCCTACAATAAGGGTGTCGAACTTTTTATAGGCATTTTCCTGGACCATCCGGTGGAACATACCCATGGTTTCCACTGCTATAACCCGTTTAACATTATGGTCTACGAATTCAACCTCATCAATTGTGGGTGAAATAGTGTAACCAGATTTACCGGATTTCATAGCATTAATTTCAATATCTCCCTCTTGTATAGTTAATTCACCATAAACAGAGGCTCCATCCTCTTCTGGCATTAATCCAAGGTCTTCACGGGTCATTCCAAGGGTAACTTCCAGGTCTTCACCTACAATGTTAGATTCCTGCTGGTCACCAAAGTCTACATCCCATCCTTCGGAAACATAGTACATCTCCCTCAGGGTGGCAGTTTTTTGTGTTCGTACTAATTGTTTGCAGAAGTTAGCCATGTAAACCATTTGGGCTATCTTTTTTATCTGTTTAACATTTCCCAGAGAACGCTTACCAAAACGGTCTCCTAAGACGTAATGCCTTTTAATGTCATCGTAAACAATGTTAGATGTACCACGGGATGGAACTTTTATGGCTGGGACATTCATTTCCTGTACATCTTCTATTATCATCTCACCCAGGCTTTTTAGTTTATTGATTGCAATATCCTTCCTATTCATCATCTAACTCCTCTAATATTTTCGGTTTTCTTGTAACCTTGGATAATACATGGTCATATTCAGGGACATCTGTTTCGGCTAGAACTGCTGCTTCTTTTAATATAAGGGGCACATAGGTTTCAAATACTTGGGAACGCATTGCTTCCTCTTTTTCAGCCTTTTTAGCCCTTAAGTATTTCTGCAGTTTCCTTGCAATTTTCATGGTTGATTGTCTAACTTCATGGAGAATTTCAGGTTCTGGTGCCACGCTTTGCTTTCCAGTTGACAGATATGGAACATTGGTTGATACAATATTCACAAAGACAGTGATGGGTGCATTATCTAAATCACGTATACCATAACGTTTCCAGTCTATACTTTTCAGACCTTCTGTTATGGCACAACTTCCTTGATCAAAGGTTAAGGGAACTCTATTGGCAAATCTCATAATCTCGGCTTTCTTTTGCTCGCCGATCAGTCTTCCAGATTCTCCTCCATATGATATACCCGACTCAATAACAAAGGCCACTCCTCCTCGGTAGGTGACAGGTTTTCTGGTGGTTGCCGCAACAAATTCTGGATTCAAAATTTCAATCATACCCTTTTCAACCTGTTTTTGACCTATAGGTATTAAACCAGAGGTTGGTGGGGCCATGAAATCCATTTTTCTAAAGGTTTCCACAATTTGTTCTGCTTCTTCCCATTTCATGTCTTTAGGCCTTTTGTTTAGATCTATTCCAGTGGTCTCTTCAATTTCATTTACCCGTTTAGTGGACATTCTGGAAAGATTACTGGTAAGCATACTTCTAAATCTGCGTTTATCAGTATGTTTAGCCATAAATATCAGATCATCAGCAGTAACACCACGGGGGTGAGGTAAAACTTCCTTAGGAAGTGGAGGTATCTCAGCGCTGGCCCTATCAAATAGATAAATGTGTCCAGTAGGATCTCTAAATGTAATTTTAGCGTGAGGATTAGCTATCATGGTTCTTCTTATGTATTCATATGCTCCCTGTTCACTTAGAGAATATGAAACATCTTTAAAATGAAGTTCTATACATACACCAGTTGAATCAAGCACTATTTCTTTTTTGTCTAATATTAGGCCCTGATTCTTTTTGACATCCATTTTGAATGTCATTTGAACTCCTTTTATTTCACCATTTTCTTTGTATCCTGATGTTATTTTAGCTGGCTTTCCAGTTGTCATCTGGGATAATAATACACAGCCACTACATCCTAATCCTTGCTGTCCTCGGGACTGAATATTTCTGAATTTTGATCCAGCAAACATGGTACAGAAAACTTTGGTTATAAAAGCTTCTGGAATACCAGGTCCATTATCACGATGTCTTAAAATGTAATGATCTTTATCCAATCTTTTCAGGTCTATTTTTATTTCTGGTAGTATACCTGCTTCTTCAGCAGCGTCAAAACTGTTGGTTATTAATTCGTGGAAAACCATTGTAAGTGATCTTATTTTACCAGAAAATCCAAGCATTTGCTTATTTCTTCTGAAAAACTCTGATGCTGTAAGTTCTTTAAACTCTTCAAAGAGTTCTGAAGCTTGTCTTTCCAAAATTACCCTCCTTGAATTTTTATTATTAATACTGTTATATTATTTATTACTATACATTTTGGAATTAATTTTTATTATAGTTTCATTTATATCTATTTATTACTTTATTATTATTTTATTCAGGGGAAACTGTTTTTTGAAATTCTCTTAACTTGAATTCATGTCTTTTTTTCTCTAGAAATGCATAAACAGTTTTGTGTCTGATTCCCTGTAAAATCATTTCTATTGCTTCTTTGGCAATCATTATTTTTTCCATATCTCCAATTAAAGAGACGGTTTTCCCATAAACAGAAACGTCAGTATCGGTCATTTCCTTGATTATCTCTCTGGTTCTTCCTTCTTTACCAATTATCCTACCTTTTTGTCTTTTCATGGCTTTTTTAGATTTGCCAACAAAATCAGGTAACCTGATTACATCGAATAGATAATTATCATCAAGAAGTTTGAGAGCAATCTCTGGGCTGAATCCTCTTCCAATAGCCCGAACAATATTCCTTGTTTTCCATATTGAAAGAGGATCATCCATTTCTGGTGTGGGAGAAAGTGATATGCTGCCTGTTTCACTTTCAATGTTTATCTGGGTATGGGTAAGTTTTTCAAGTTCTTGTTTAACAATACCTTCCTTTCCAATAACTACTGCTACTCGCTCTCTAGGTATTTTGAGATATTCAGTGTTAGGCATCTTTTCACCTCTTAAATAAATTTAAATTAATAGTAAATTTACTGTTTGATTGAAATTTCTAAAAATATTCAATGCATATTAAATTAAAATATAAAAGTCAACCTTATCATTAATTATATTATAGTACATATTTAAATTTAGTACATATTTAAGATAAACTTTTCTATAGTTTTCAAGGGTATTAATCCATAATTTCTGCTTTAATTTCATCTTTAGTAATTGAAATACCCATTTTGTTAAAATCTCGTACTATATTATCAATATCTCTATCTAAAAGCTCTTTAGCCATAGGATGATCTGTAACCATGCCCTGGGATATATCAATTATAACGGGTTCATCCTGGTTAATCAAAATATTAAAACCAGATAAATCGCCATGAACTAATTTAGCGTCTTTATATAACATTTTGATGTATTTGATTACTTTATTTAACACTTCATCTGGTTTAGAAAGGGATACTTCTTGCATAGGTAGTGCAGGATTTCCTTCGTCATCCCCAATAAATTCCATGATCAGTACATTATTTTTGGCTATCATGGGCGTTGGAACTTTAACTCCCACACCCCGGGCTCTTTTAAGATTTCGATATTCTTTAGTAACCCACGCATTTACTAGTTGACGTTTGTTGGATGTTCTAACACGGAATCGGGGGTCTCCCTGAATATAATTTTTCATTTTTTTAAAATCAGAGGTAGTAATTCGATAGATCTTAACGGCTACAAAGTTACCATCATCGTCAATACCTTTAAATACATTAGCTTCTTTTCCAGTGCTGATAACGCCATATAACTGATTTATGTATCCCATTTTTGCCAGTTTATATAAAGTTTCTAAAGTCTGCTGGTCAAATACTTCACTACCAACTCTCTTATCTTCAATACTTTTGATTCGTTTTTCAGCGAGCATTTTTCTTAAATCAGCATCTGCTTTGGAAACTTTTGAATTCATTAAAATGAGCCTCTTTTAAAGATTTATCCATCAATAATAATAAGATGGATTTTTATTCTACACATCTTAAATATAATAATAAGCTTTTTTAGGTACCATTAAAATTTTTAAAAAAATTAATTGGTTATAAAAACATGTTAAAACTGTAATTATTCTAAAATAGTTATCATAAATAGTCAAAATGATTAAAGATTTAAAAAACCTCTTTTTTCAAGCCAGTTAGACTCGGTACGGGTGTATCTCCAAATAACATCCGCTTTCTCATCACTCTGGAAGTCCCATGGTTTAACGAGAACCACGTCACCTTCCCTTATCCAAATCCTTTTTTTCATCTTTCCTGGAATTCTTCCCAGCCTTATTTTGCCGTCAGCACATCTAACTTTCAATTTACCATGGCCCAATATTTGTTCAACCACTCCAGGTATTTCTCCCCTGCGGGGGGTTCTCACTCTTCTTACGCCTTGATTAGTATTATCTCCTCTCTTCAAATACTCTCCTCCTTATTTGGTTTGCAATTAAATTTTTTTAATGATTCAATTGATAATTTATATATAATTAGTATTAGATGAACAATGTATATAAATCATATTAAAAGTGGTAAGAACAATTTAACTAAATCATATTAAAAGTGATAATATGGGAACAGAATTTTTAAGTATTAAAGACCCGGCAGAAGTAAAAAAACTCATAAATAATCTTCCAATTAAAAGAAAAACTGAAAAAGTCCCAGTTAAAGACGCTTATCAACGGGTGCTGGCTGAGGATGTTTATTCACAAATAAATTTACCGCCCTTCAACAGAGCTTCTATGGATGGTTACGCAGTTATTGCAGAGGATACATTCATTGCAAGTGAGGAAAAACCCGTAAAATTAAAATTAGTAGAAATAGTAAAGGCTGGAACTATTCCCAAGAAAAAAATGGAGAGCGGAGAATGTATTGAGGTAGCTACAGGAGCGCCAATGCCCTCCAATGCTACAGGATTGGCTATGATTGAATTTACTGAAAGAAAAAATGATGAAATTTATATTTATGAAGCCACTCCTCCTGGTCAATACATTGCCAAAGAAGGGACTGATCTTAAAAAAGATGAAATAATCTTATCCAAAGGCAAACTGCTAACCTCAGATAAAATAGGTGTTTTAAGTGCTGCAGGCATAAAAGAAGTTACAGTTTACTTTAAGCCTAGAATTGCTGTCATTTCTACAGGCAATGAATTGATTGGTCCTGATGAAAGGATGGAGTATGGAAAAATATATGATATTAATTCTGAGACCATCTCAAATTCAGTAAGATCATGTGGTTGTCTGCCTATAAAAGCAGGAATCACTAAAGATAATTATAGTGATTTATCTGCTAAAATAAATGAATATTTAGATGCAGATTTGATTATAACTTCTGGAGGAACATCTGCAGGTACAGGGGATGTACTTAGACAAGTTTTAGATGATATGGGTGAAGTATTTGTACATGGGATTGGTGTGAAACCTGGAAAACCTGCAATTGTTGGTAAAATTCAGGATAAAATAATTTTTGGCTTACCAGGGTATCCCGTATCGGCTTTCATAGTCTTTAATGTATTTGTTGCGCCTTTTTTAAGAAAAATGGCTGCTGTTCCCAATATACAAAAAAATGATGTTTTAGAACTTAAAATTTCAAGAAGATATCACTCTTCTAAGGGTAGGGAACAATATGTTTTAGTACAGATTGAAGATGATCTAGCTCACCCCATCATGAAAGATTCTGGTGCAATAAAGGCACTTGCCGATGCAGATGGTTATTTTAAAATACCTAAGAATGTTGAAATAGTTGATGAAGGAAGTATGATTAAAGTGGAAAGTTTTAGTCAGTTAGCTCCTTAAATAATACTATTTCAATTTATCTATTTTATCAAATGGTTTACTAAGTGGTTAATATCATTAAAAACTTTTTCTTCACTGAGTCCCCCAATTTCTGGCCTTTCTATAATCACTACATCTAAACCTAGTTCTAGAGCCGCACTAATTTTAGAGGGAGTACCTCCAGTTAAACCACTTTCTTTTGTGATCATAAGGGATACTCCATATTCTTTCATTAAAGCCATGTTAAATTCCTTTGAAAATGTCCCCTGCATTGCAATTATATTTTCCTGGCTTAAACCGAGATCTAGACATTTATTTATTGAATCCAGCACAGGTAGCACCCTTACATATACCTTTTTTCTATCAATTTTTTTTAGTATATATTCCAGATTTGAAACACCAGCTAAGTGCATTATTTTTTCGTCACCAGAGGAACTTTCAAGTAAACCTAAGACTATTTTAACAGCTTCTTCAAAGGATTTAGCAGTATAAATATGTTTATTTTTCATTTTTTTCAGTTTAGGCCTTTCAAAACGTATATATGTTACTTTTTCTTTGTGAGCAGCATTTATGGCGTTTTTTGTAGCATTTGAAGCAAAAGGATGTGTTGCATCTACCACGGTTTTGATATCGTTATTTTTTAGCACTTGTTCCATTTCTTCTTGATCTAATCCGCCTTCTATTACTTCGTCTGCTCCTGAATCCTTTGCAATTTTTGCCCCATATTCTGTGGTGGTGGTGGCCAGAATCTTGAATTTGTTAAGTTGGGACAACCTTTTTATAATGTCGTATGCATCTTTGGTTCCAGACATTACCATAATTGATGCATCTTTTGTTTTAGACATCCGACCATTCATTTACCAAATCCTCTCTACTATTTTTTCGCTTATGATAATGGTTGAGGCCACTAACAATATTAAAACCCAATCCATCAGTGATAATGCAACCGTTCTAAATATTCCCTGTAGAAATGGTACATATATTACGCAGAGCTGCAGGAGAAAAGATGCAGCAACCGCGATGATAAGGAATCTATTGGAAAAACCTGATTTTGATTTACAGTTAAATACGTTAAATATCTGGAACATAACAAAAACTGTAAATGCTACAGTCATGGCTTTCAGGGTTTCTACTCCACTGGAAAGTTGGAAATAGTAAAGTGCTAAAGTTCCTATACTCATTACAATACCTGCGAATACTATTCTTAAAAGGTTATTTTTAGGTAGTATGTCCTCTTTTTCAGGAAGCCTTTCCATAATATCAGTTTCAGGAGGTTCGATTCCCAATGATTGGGCGGGAGGACCGTCCATTATTATATTGATCCATAATATCTGAATAGGGTTAAACGGTATGGGAAAACTCAGAATGGAAGCTGACACAATGGTCAAAATAGCACCCACGTTGGTTGAAACTTGAAACTTCACAAAACGCCTGATATTATCAAAGATGGTTCTTCCTTCTTTCACAGCCTTAACAATTGTTGCAAAATTGTCATCTTGAAGCACCATATCAGAGGATTCTTTAGCAACATCAGTACCCGTACCCATGGAAACACCAATAGCTGCTTTTTTTAATGCAGGGGCATCATTTACTCCATCACCAGTCATGGAAACAATGTTTCCCTTTTTCTGGAGCGCTTCTACAATTCTCACCTTTTGTTCTGGGAAAACTCGGGCATAAACCTGAACATCATCTACCATTTCTTCAAATTCTTTTTCATCAATTTTATCAAGTTCAGGTCCATTTATTACTTTTCCTTCGGTCAAAATACCAATTTCTTTAGCAATAGCCGCAGCAGTATCTTTATGATCTCCAGTTATCATTATCACCCTAATATTGGCTTTTTGACATATTTTAACTGCTTCTGCAGCTTCTTTTCTGGGAGGATCCATCATACCTACCAATCCAACAAAAATAAGATCCTTTTCTAACTCTTCTTTATCAGAAAGATTTTCATCCTCACTTATTTCACGATAAGCTAAAGCTAGAACCCGCAAAGCATTACCCGTCATTTGATTTAATTCACTTAAAATTTCCCCCTTCACAGCTTCTGATAATTCAGTTATATCTCCTTCATGTTCTATTCTATTGCATTGTTTTAAGATGATTTCAGGAGCACCTTTGGTTAAAAGATAGTTAGATCCATCCATATCATTTATGGTAGTCATCCTCTTCCGGTTACTGTCAAGAGGAATTTCAGATACTCGGGGATATTTTTTTTCCAGTTCTTCTTGCTGGTATCCATTATCTTGGGCAAACATTAGCACGGCTCCATCAGTAGGATCCCCAATAACTTTACCTTTTGATAGATGGGCATTGTTACATAATGCACATATTTCATAAACCCTTTTTGAGGAGGTTATATGGGTCTCTCGGACAGTCATTTTATTTTTTGTCAAGGTACCTGTTTTATCAGTGCATATGACTGAACATGATCCCAACGTTTCCACTGCTAAAAGTTTTCTAACCACTGCATTAGTTTTAGCCATTCTCTGCATTCCCAACGCCAGTGTGAGCGTTAAAATGGCAGGTAAACCTTCTGGAACCGCAGCAACAGCCAGAGAAACAGCGGTCATAAAAGTTTCAACCAGAGGTATTCCCTGTAAATATTGAAGGGCAAATACAAATCCACATATTACTACAGCAATAATACCTAATGTTTTTCCTAAGCCTGCTATTTTTTCTTGTAGAGGCGTTTTTGCATCTTCGGTTTGAATCATCTCTGCTATTTTACCTATGCTGGTGTTCATTCCTATTTCTACAACAACCCCTTTACCATTACCCGATACCACCTTAGAATCCATCAAGGCCAGGTTGTTTATTCTATTTTCTTCAGATTCTATTAATTCTTCATTTTTAGAAACTGGCATAGATTCTCCAGTTAGGGCAGACTCATCTATTCGAAGATCTGAACTTTTTATTATCCTTAAATCTGCAGGAACACTATCTCCTTCTTCTACAGTTACTATGTCTCCTAATGTAAGCTCATTCGATAAAATTTTCTGTTTTTTACCATTCCGTATCACCACAGCTTCATTGGAGATTAAGCTTTTTAACTTTTCCATAGCCTTTTCAGCACGATATTCCTGAACAAATCCTACTATGGCATTGATGACAACTACAAATAGGATAACAATTGCATCTATTTGATCTCCTACAAAAAAAGCTGCTATGGCAGCTACAATAAGTAAGAGTATTAATATCTCCTTAAATTGCATTAAAAACAGTTTAACAGGACCGTCCTTTTTTTCTTCGACTAATTCATTTTTTCCATATTTTAAAAGCCTTTCATTGGCTTCTTCACTAGTTAAACCATTTTCTGTAGTATTTAGTTTATTTAGTGTATCTTTTATACTAAGATTCTGCCATTTCATTTGAAACACATCATGTAAAAACTTGCTTTTTTATAGTTAATTAACTTGAATTCATTATTTTTAGATTTTTTTAAATTTATTTTATTGATATTTATAAATTCCGTTGATAATGGTTTTATTATCAGATCTGAACCGGTTTTAAGAGCTAAATTTGCTAAATGTTGGTGAAGCTCTGTGGGTGGTCTTATGGAATATATCAGGGTAGATCCTTCATATATTTTCAGATCTGGTCTGGTTACATCATCTTCTGTGATCGTGTGATGGCAAGGTTTAATATCGGTCATGATTATATCCTTATTTAAATATTTTTGTAAGTTTTGGGCTACTTTAATGAAGTTTCCCACTCCAACTTCCACTATCTTGTTTGCATCTGAGTAATTATTGATAATATAACACGAGAAATCTTTCCACATCTTACCACTGGAGATTATATGATTATTAGAGAATTTCGGCTACCTGATCTTAAAAGGGTTTTAGAAATTGAAAGAATGTCCTTTAATGATCCTTACCCTGCAAGTATATTGAAGGATATATATAATTTAGGTGCAGGATTTTTGGTTGCTCAGCAACATAATATTATTGTAGGATATATTATATTTTGGATCAGATTTGAAGATGAAGGTCATATAATATCCATTGCTGTGGATGAAAAAAATCGACGAATAAATGTTGGAAAAAATTTGGTAGAAACAGCCATACAAATCTTCAAAAAGTATGATATAAAAAATATTAAATTAGAGGTAAGGGCTAAAAATAAAGGGGCTATAAACTTTTATAAAAGCTTGGAATTTAATGAAGAAAAAATTGTTCCAGGATATTATGAGGATGGAGAAGACGCAGTTTTAATGTATAGATGTTTAAAAAATGTTAATAGTGATTAAATTAGATGTTAAATGACATAGCTCTAAAAAACATTAATAGAATCTAAATCTTATTAGGAATTTATCAACATTTGTAGAAGACTAAAGAATATAACTTGGCAATAGTTAGTTAAAGGTTTAAAATGCAGTATATATTATAATTGTGGTGATTGGATGGTAACAAAGGCAAAGATGGCTTTAGAAGATGGTACAATACTTAAAGGAGAAGGATTTGGTTATAATACAATAAAAACAGGGGAGGTTGTTTTTGCAACCGGAATGACTGGTTACGTTGCATCACTCACTGATCCCTCTTATAAAGGTCAAATATTAATGAATACTTACCCATTACAGGGAAATTATGGGATTAATCGTGATTGGTTTCAATCAGACAGGATACAAGCTGATGGTTTTATAGTAAGAGAATTATGTCAAAATCCTTCTCATTTTTCATCACAACAGAGTTTATCTGATTTTTTAAAGGAATATAAAATTCCTGGAATTTCAGGGATTGATACCAGAGCTCTTACCATCAAAATAAGAGAACACGGGGCTATGAAGGGAGTTATTGCTACTGAAGATATAGATGACGAGGAACTTCTTGAACTTGCAAAAAATCAGCCCTCCATTGTAGATCTGGACTTAGTGGACATGGTATGTGTAAAAGAACCCAAGGTTTTAGGCGAGGATTACAAACATAGAATCGCAGTCCTTGATTGTGGGATAAAAAATAATAGTATAAACGCTTTTCTCAAAAGAGAGGTAGGTGTTATATTACTGCCTTATAATACTCCTTATGATGAACTACTTAATTTTGATCCAGATGCGGTGCTGGTTTCAAGTGGGCCTGGAAATCCTGCTCGTGTTTCTCAAACAATAGAATCAGTAAAAAAACTTTCAGAAAAATTACCTATATTTGGAATATGTTTAGGTCAACAAATTATATCTCTGGCCTTCGGTGCGAAGATATACAAAATGAAATTTGGTCATAGAGGTGTAAATCAACCAGTTAAAGATTTAAATTCAGGTAAAGTTTCAATTACATCTCAAAATCATGGTTTTTCTGTTCAAGAAAGTTCAGTTAAAGAAATTCCACTTGAAGTTACTCAGATTAATTTGAATGACCATACTGTTGAGGGAATAAAACACAAAGAATTACCTATCACCAGTGTGCAGTACCACCCTGAAGCTGGACCAGGACCTCACGATACAGATTATACTTTTGATAAATTTGTGGATATAATGAAATCGTATTAAAATTACTTTAATTCGAAAAATTACTTAAATGTACATTAATGGAGTAAATAGCGTAATAATAAAAATAATAAATACGGGGATGTAAATGCAAGATCATAATATAAAAAAGGTGCTAATTATAGGATCCGGCCCTATTCAAATAGGTCAGGCCGCTGAATTCGATTATTCAGGGTCACAAGCCTGTAAATCTTTAATGGAAGAAGGAATAGAAACAGTACTTGTTAATAGTAATCCTGCAACTATTCAAACTGACATGGATACAGCAGACCGTGTATATGTTGAACCTCTTACACCAGAAATTGTGGCTAAAATAATTGAAAAGGAGAAACCGGATGCTGTTTTGCCTACTATGGGTGGACAAACCGGTTTAAACGTGGCAACGGGATTGGCTGAAATAGGAGCATTAGAAGGAATTAAAGTTATTGGTTCATCAGTTGAAACTATTAGGAATGTTGAGGACCGGGATCTTTTCGGTAACTTTATGATGGAATTAAATGAACCCATCCCTAAATGTAGAGCAGTTGATTCTTTAGATAAAGCATTAGCAGCTGTTGATGAGATTGGATATCCTATTATCGTACGTCCTGCTTTTACTTTAGGAGGTACTGGTGGTGGTGTTGCCCATAACGAAGAAGAGTTGATAGAAGTGGCAACCCGTGGATTGGATATGAGCTTTATTAATCAAGTTCTCATTGATGAATCAGTTATTGGATGGAAAGAATTTGAATATGAGGTTATGCGGGATAAAAATGATACATGTATAATTGTTTGTAACATGGAAAATCTGGATCCAATGGGTATACATACTGGTGAAAGTATAGTGGTTGCCCCTGCTCAAACCCTAAGCGATATAGATAATCACAGATTGAGAGATGCTTCAATAAAGATTATAAGGGCGCTTAAAATTCAGGGCGGATGTAACATTCAATTTGCAGTTAATCCTGATACTGGTGAATATAAGGTAATAGAAGTGAATCCTCGTGTTAGTAGAAGTAGTGCCTTAGCATCAAAGGCAACTGGTTATCCTATTGCCAAAATATCTGCAAAAATTGCTATTGGTATGACTTTAGATGAAATTCAAAACGATATTACTAAAGAAACACCAGCTTCTTTTGAACCTACTCTGGATTATGTTGTTGCTAAAATTCCCCGATGGCCATTTGACAAGTTCAAAGGTATAAGTAAAGAAATAGGAGTTCAAATGAAATCCACTGGAGAGGTAATGTCCATTGGCAGGACAATTGAAGAAGCTCTCCATAAAGCAATAAGATCTCTTGATATTGGAAGATTTGGATTTGACGAGGTTAAATATGACGAAGATCTCATTAAAAAAGCTACAGATGAACGGATATTCCATATATATACTGCTCTAAAATCAGGAGTTTCAGTTGACAAAATTCATCAGATGACTCAAATAGACAAATTTTTCCTCTATAAATTACTGAACATCATCAATTTTGAAAAAAATCTTAAGGGCGATATTTTTGATGAAAATAATCTAAGAAAAGCTAAAAAGATGGGGTTTTCTGATAAAAAAATATCAGAGTTAACTGGAGTGGATGTGGCAGATATAACTTCCTACAGGAAGGAAAAAGGAATAATACCAACCTATAAAATGGTAGATACTTGCGCTGCTGAATTTGAAGCTAAAACGCCTTATTACTATAGTACTTATGAATTAGAAGATGAAATTACTGTATCTGATAATAAAAAGGTAATAATTATTGGTGCTGGGCCTATAAGAATTGGTCAGGGTATAGAATTTGATTATTGTTGTGTTCACGCTGCTTTGGCACTTAAAGATGAAGGGGTAGAAACTATTATTATAAATAATAATCCTGAAACTGTTTCTACAGATTATGACATATCTAATAAATTATATTTTGAACCACTAACCTTGGAGGATGTTATGGCTATAGTGGACAAAGAAAAACCGGAAGGTGTTGTTGTTCAGTTTGGTGGTCAAACTTCTATCAATTTAGCAGTTCCACTGGCCAGGGAAGGTGTAAGTATATTAGGAACTCCCCATGAGAGCATAGATAGGGTTGAAGACCGAGAAAGATTTACCAAGGTTCTGGAACATTTAGATATTCCTCAGGCAGATTATGGAATTGCAAACTCTTTTGAAGAAGCCAGATTAGTTGCAGAACGTATTGGATTCCCGGTACTGGTAAGACCATCCTATGTATTGGGTGGTAGGGCTATGGAGATAGTTTACGATGATCTGGAACTCAAGGAATATATGAAGGAAGCAGTTAAAATATCTCCCGAACACCCCATTTTAGTAGATAAATTTTTGGAAGATGCTATAGAGGTGGATGTAGATGCATTGTCTGATGGAGAAACAGTTTTCATTGGTGGAATAATGGAACATATTGAGGAAGCAGGAGTACATTCTGGTGATTCTGCTTGTGTTATACCACCTCAAAGTATTTCTAATAATGTACTTGATGTTATTAAGGATTATACTAAAAAATTAGCATTAGAACTTGATGTTATCGGTTTAATGAATATTCAATATGCTGTTAAGCTGGATGATGAAAATAAGGTATACATTTTGGAGGCAAATCCAAGAGCTAGTAGAACCGTACCTTTTGTTAGTAAAGCAGTGGGTATACCATTGGCCAAGATAGCTGCAAAATTAATGATCGGATATAAATTAGTTGATTTAGGATTGACTGAGGATATAAAAATAGATCACGTTGCAGTTAAAGAATCTGTTTTCCCTTTTATCAAACTTCCTGAAGCAGATTCAGTATTAGGGCCTGAAATGAGATCTACTGGAGAAAGTATGGGGATTGATGAAAATTTTGGCGTATCTTACTATAAATCACAGCTTTCAGCCAACATGGAGTTACCAACTAAAGGTAAAATATTTATAAGTGTCAGGGATGCGGATAAAGACAAAATCCAGGATATAACTAAAAAAGCTGAAGAACTTGGATTTGAATTATTAGCCACCCGGGGGACAGCAGATGCTGTTAAAGGTCATGTTAAAATTGATAGAATCCGAAAAATTAGTCAAGGATCACCCAATATTAGGGATGCAATACTAAATGGTGAAATAGCCCTCATTATTAACACTCCTTCTGGAAAGCAATCAGCAGATGATGGATACTTTATTAGAAGAATGGCTGTTGAACTGGGGATACCATATGTCACCACATTGGCTGGTGCTAGGGCTGCTTTAAATGCTATAGAAAATGTTAAAGAAGGAGAAATTAATGTTAAATCATTAAATGATTATCACAATCAATAATTTTTTAAATCAAATCATTTAAGATAATATTACTTCGTTAAATTTAGAAATAATATAGTACTGGAAACATTCATTTCTTAATTTTCAGATTAATTTTCTTCATTTTTTTCAATTTTTTGGCCGTATCGCATCTTTTTTGAATTTACCCAGTTAAAATTTTCAGTAAATAATTTTTTGGATATAAAATCTTGAAAATATATAACAAGGGAGAACATAATTCATCACATGTTTGTAATTGAAAATGGTCTGCTTCTTTATGGTAAAAAGATGCAGCCATTAAAAGCTAGTATTTTAATTGAAGATGAACAGATTACAGAAATTACTACTAGTAAAATTCATAAAGGTAAAAAAATCGATGCTAATGGTTTTATTATAGCTCCTGCTTTAGTTAATTCTCATATACATTTAGGTGATTCAGTTGCTAAGGATTTAGGGGATGGAAAAGACATAACCCAAATTGTTAAACCTCCTAATGGTTTAAAACATAAGATGCTTGCTGAAACTCCGCCAGAAGATATTATTAAATCAATCAGGGAATCAATAATGGAAATGATATCTACGGGGACTACAACTTTTGTAGATTTCAGAGAAGGTGGAGTTGAGGGCATAAAATTAATAGAAGATGCGGCAGAGAATTTATCAATACGAAAGATAGTTTTAGGTCGCCATGATTCTTTTATTGGAAATCAAACTAGTGGAGAATTTATAAGAAAAATTGTTAAAAAACTGCTTAAATCTTGTGATGGGATAGCACCCAGTGGTCTTGGTGAAATTAGTGATGATGTGGCTTCAATTATCACTGAAGAATGCAGAAAACAAGGAAAAATTTCAGCAATACATGTAGCAGAATATGAAGAACTTCAAAGAAGTTCTTTAAATGAAAATGGTTCTACAGAAGTTGCAAGGGTGCTTAAACATGGTTTCAACATGTTAGTTCATTTAACAGCACCATTGAACGATGATTTAAATTTGTTAGCAGATTCTGATGCCTCAATTGTATGTTGTCCACGTTCTAATGGGGTTTTGAATGTAGGTATTCCTCCTATAAAAGAAATACATGATCATGGTATAAATACACTTTTAGGCACAGATAATGTAATGTTTAACTCGCCGAACATGTTACGGGAAATGGAATATTCTTTAAAAGTGACAAGGGGATATTATAAAGAATATTTCCCTCCAGAAGAAATTTTTAAGATGGCAACAGTTAATGCAGGGAAAGCATTGAATATGGATATAGGGTGCATAAAAGAAGGGATGCTAGCAGATTTAATTATAGTAAAACAGATATCTCACAATCCCATATTATCCCTTATAAATAGGACTGGAAAAGAGAATATTAAATTTGTGATAAGTGGAGGCAATATACTCAATTAACATGGAATAAATTGATAATTTATCTATTATTAACTACTCTTTCTAAAATGTAAAAATAATAATTATGACACATTGGATATTGTATACAATATTAATAATTTTGGTTCCAGACAATATCTTAAAACTTCATTTCATCAAAGCAGTACAATATAAATAATTGTATAATCCATATTATCATAATCATAAATATTAAAATAAACTTTATTTCCCGATATGGAGTTAAAATTAATAATGTATTAGGACATATTACCAAGAGGTGAACTCATGTACAAAAAAATATTATTGCCCACTGACGGTTCAAAATACGCGGACAAAGCTGCAGAACATGCTATATGGATTGCAAGTAAGAGTGGTGCAGAAGTCATAGTTTTAACAGTACTTGAAACATCTTCACTCGCAGGACTGCCTGCAGAAGATCTGATAGTAAAAATAAAAGAGATGTTGAAAGAAGAGGGGAAACGATCTCTTGAGAAAATTTCTGATATACTATCGGAAGAAGAATCTCATAAAGAATTCAATAAAGAGGTTAAAATTACCTTAAAAACCAAGGAAGGAGCCCCAGCTGATGAGATAATCAACATGATCAAGGAAGAGGATGTTGATCTGGTTATAATGGGAACCTCTGGAAAGCATGGTTTAGATAGATTTTTATTGGGAAGTGTGGCTGAAAAGGTGGTAAGATCATCACCCTGTCCTGTAATGGTAGTTCATTAATTGTTCTAAGCGTATTAAACAGATAAAATTTATTTACTAAATTTTTTTATTAAATAAAACTATTAGATGACTTAATAGATTAGTTGGTGTAACAATGCTCGTAAAAGAGATAATGTCAAAGGATATACACTATATCAAAGTTCCAGGTAACCGTTCCACGGCGCTGCGTTTGATGAGAAAAAAAAATGTTTCAGGTGCACCCGTAGTAAAAGAAGGAACTAAAGAACTGGTTGGTATAGTTACACGTACAGATCTGATAAACAATCCTGACGAAGAACAAATAGCTCTAATAATGTCAAGAAACCCTGTAACGACAAGTCCAGATGAAAATGTTAAAGAAGTAGCCAAAAAAATGTTAGATAACAATATAAGAAGAGTGCCTGTTGTTGATAAAAATGAATTAATAGGTATTGTAACTGCATATGATCTAATTGAACAAGCTATTTCTAAAATAGAAATCAAGGATCCAGTAAAGAATTACATGATAAAGATGATTCCCACTACTTGGGAGAGAACTCCTTTAAATGTGGCTTTTGAAATAATGAGGTACTTCAATCTAAAGGTTTTACTGGCATTGAATAAAGATGGTAAATTGTCTGGGATTCTTACTGAAACTGATTTTATAAATGAGAGTGAAGTTGTTTCTGAGAGAACTGTTCATAATACTTCAGTTGGTACGGAAGGGGATAAATGGTCATGGGACAGTAAAAATGTTCTTTATGTAATAAAAAACCATTTACGCTTTTCAGACAAAGAGGTTAAAGATGTTACCACCAATGATCTTTTAACTGCCACCACCAGAACAACAGTTACAGAATGCGCAAGCAAAATGAAACAGAGAAATATCGAGCAAATACCAGTGATTGATGTTGAAGGGGAATTAGTAGGACTGGTCAGAGCACACGATCTTATAAAAGCACTTACTGATTAAGATGACTAATAAATTAACTCTCAAAATAACAGCAGGAACAGATTGGATACGTGTAGCTGCAAAAAATGCAGGTGAAGTATCAATAAAAACTATAGAACTTAAACTTTTAATGGGTCACTGTTGGTGGGAAGGTTTACCTGCTATAGAAACTCTTTTAAATGTTCTGGAAAGCAACTTGAAAGACACAATATCCGAGGTTTATCCTCATCAGGAAATGATATTAGATTATAACATTCAGACTAATGATTCACTTGAAGATGCATCTCAGATAGAAATCCAGATTAATGAAATTTCAGTTGATGAAGAAGAGTTCGGAATTATTGGAGATATATTGTATCTTGAAGGATTAGATAACAGAGGAATATTCAAAAAAATTACCAGTTTTCGCAGAAAAATCAATGAAAATGTGTGTATAAAACTATAGGACTGTTAAATATTCAAGTTAAATAGTATTGTACCATTATTTTCTCAAAAAATTAATCTAGCTAAGTATGTGCTGTTTTTAAGCAATATTCAATTTATCCATGTTCAAATTTTAGTCACACTAAACAATCCTTCTTATATGAGGTAGAATATTAATCAACACATTCTCAGCATCTTCTTTATCCACAACTCGTCTTGCAACTACTTTACCCTTTTTAAAAATAGTGATATTCTTATTTTCCAGTTCTATCATGATTATACCCATATCCACGGAACATTTAGGTTCCCCGAGCAGGGAAAGGGACTTGCAAGTTTTTTCAATATCTATCATGTAGGGAAGCTCAGTTTCAAACATAATCTTATTCTTCTCGTCTTTGCACGGTTTATAAACTACAATATCTTTTTTATAAGTATCATAACCGTTAATATCTAATTTTATTCTTTTAAAACCAACAGAATTTAATTCAGATTTAATATGATTGATTTTTTGGATATCTAATATTTTTTGAAGATCATCTACCTCAATAGTTGTTGTATCTTCATCATCTCTCACCCGGACTGTTTCCATTTGGGAAATATTTCTAATAAGGGATTCCGCATAATTTATTCTGCTTATTTTTTTTGTAGTGATTTCCTGCCCTTTTGGAATTCGAGTGGCAAGACAAGTAGTTGATTTTGAAAAATCGAGATTCATTAACTTCAAAGCTTCCATAACATCTTCACTAGTCATACCAGCCAATAAAAGAGGACTTAATACTTTATTATCAAAGGTCACCATGATGCCGGGCCGGTCCTCTAGTAAATCGCTGATATTTGTTCCATCAACAATTTCCTCCACACCTAATTTTAGTGCTTCTTCTTTTAACTTAGCGTACATTTTGTTTTTACAGATATAACATCGGTTAGGAGGATTTGATTGGAAAGATTTGTCTTGTAAGAAGTTTTCCACTATAACTTCATGTTTTATTCCAACTTTTCGAGCGATCTCTCGGGCTTTGGTTACACATTCAGATGGTAGGACACCATTGTCAATGGTCACAGCGATTGCTTCTTTGGAAACTTTTGAAGCTATTTTTGCAATTAAAGTACTATCTGAACCTCCGGAAAAACCTATTAAAACCTTTTTGTTTCTTAAAGAATTCCTGATTCTTTCAATTTTTTCATTGAGCTTCATTAAAAACTACACCACTTCCACTTGTAAAAAAAATGATTTTTGGTAAATAATCTCGGGTAAGTAAATTAATAAAAATGATTTTTATTCAATCTACAAAATTTATCAATCTTTTAATATATTTTAAAACTGCTATAGCGTCTTTAGTTTTTACATCAACTTTATTCTCATCTAAAAATTTTTTTAAATTCTTTGAACGATTTTCATTTAATACATTAAAAATAATGTTGTAATTTCTTTTAGGATAATAAGTAGATTTTAATCGGCTTATTATTTCATTAAATTCATTTTTAGTTATTATTCCTTGTTTTAATGTTTTTTCCAAATTATACTTCATACTAATAAAAGCTTCTGATAGCTGCTGCATATTTTCTGGATTAAAAACCACAGCCACATCATCGTCTGACTCGATTGAACCGGATTTATACTGATTATAAACGTATCCAACACCAATCATTCCTAATTCATCCAGTTCAGAGGCTCTAAGTGCTCCCATACTTGCACCACCCACTATGATTACATTTTTATTCAGAGCATCTAATATTTCTCTATGGGAAACTGCAGGTTCTTGATGGAAAACTCCATCTATAATACCTATTATCTCTGCCCCATTATGTATAGCAGTAGTTATATCTCCACGCTTAACAGGTGGATGATATTCTGCTTTTAATATTTTTAGAGCTTGTGCAGGATGCAGAGAGGGGCCAGTAAATACAACAATTTTTTTTGTCATTATATTGAGATAATTTTAACAACATTTTAATTTTTCTTATTTTTGACCAAAACTTAGTTAATGGAAAAAATTTTTTAAAAAAAGTTAGATAGATTACCTATCAAAAAGGGTGTTTAGATTTGTGTAAAAAGATGATTTTAAATGTTAATTTAACAGTCTTACACCTTTTCTACCGGGGTCTACTGAAAAAACTTCTAATTCTGGTATAATTACTCTTACCACCGGTATTTCTATTTCTTTGCGGCTGAGATCTACAAATAAAACTTTTTTAAATCCTTCTCTGCCTAAAATTTTAAGAGAATTTTCAATATCAGTCTTAAATGATTGAGATGATCTGTTTTTCATTCCATTCAATGAGACGGTTTTTTCAGATTCACCAAACCAATGCTTGTTGATCCTTTTCATTCGCTCATAACCAGCCTTCCTCATGAAAACGGCCCTCACAGTGTCTTCTCTGGTTCCATGTATCTGGGTTGCTCTACTCTGGGCAACCTCAGTTAAAGCCCTAATTGCGGCAATTTCAGGATCAAGGTGGGTTCCAACTCCTAATGTTAGAAGAGCAGGGTCTTTCAGGACAGTATCATCAGCAACCGCGGCAATAGTGGTTGCTTTAATATCAGCAGTTAAATCCACCAATTTAACAGATATTCCCTTTTCTTGGAATTTAGATACCAGCTCTCTTATTATAGTATTTTCAGAATCAGTACAATCTATTTCAGGCTTTGATTCACGTTTTGCTTCAAAAAGACTCCATGCATCTCTTTCAATAACCTCAAGTATCCCATGAAATATTGCTTCTTCCAATTCATTTCCAGAGGCAAGTCCATTGGTGTTTGACTTGAATAGACTAAAAGTATCAGGAGCCGTGAATGGATGATAAACTGCATTAGCCGGCACTAAAAATTCCTGGTCATTTCCCGCATCAATGGATTTAACCCACAATAATTCAGTTTTTTCAGCATCAAAAGAAATTTGGGGTAATATCAACGATTCGGGATTTATAGAGTTTTCTAAGTCATTAAAATTTCCAGAAATAAATTTTTTTGATAAATCTTCTTTTTGAATTTCAGCAGAATATCTCTCAAAAGCTTCCATCATAGCTGATGCTTTGGCTTGACTTTTGGTAGCACCTTTACCAGCATAAATACTTACTGCACCTTCTTCTGCAGAAGGACGGATTGCTGAATAAACTGGTATTCCTAATCGGTCAAGATGGGTAATTTCAGCAATTCTAGTAATCCCTGCAGCCTTAAGCTTATTTTCTACCCTTTTTATTGTCTCTTTAGGGGCAATAGATCTATGGGTACAACCAAAATAGGTTACTGGAATATCTGAGAACATTGATTACCACTCAAATCTTCAATTTTTTTGTTATTTATAGTAAAGTTTACTATGAGAAACTATTCATCACTTATTTATTATTTTATTAGAAGATGATAATCTTTCTGTTAACGGATTTTTACTTAAACCATATATCTTAAAGTATGTTCAAATTAGTAATCCAAACATTAAACTTATCATGAAAACAAATGCAATAGCCATAGTAACAATCCAAATTAACGGATTCCATCGGAATACTTTTGCACCATCTAGAACACTGATTGGTATCAGATTGAACACTGCAAGAAAACTATTAACTGATGCTCCCAGATAACCTATCTCAAATATAATTCCATTCGAAGCAAATGGAGTTAGTAATAACCCTAAAAACATGAGAGTTAGAGCAATATTTGTTAACGGACCTGCAATGGAGATTTTTCCATTTTGATCATCTCTTATGTGATATCCATGTATATAAACAGCTCCTGGTGCTGCAAATACAATTCCAAACACGAAGGTTGTAACTAAAGCTAAGATCAAACCTTCTATCCACATTTTATATTCAGCATAGAAACCGTATCTTATAGCTACAAATTTATGGGCTAATTCATGTAAAACAAAACCTAAACCCACGGCAATTAATGTAATGGGCATTAATGTTAGGGCTACATTAATATTTCTATTACTGAATACGTAAGCAAATACCAATGCTATTACCAGCATGGAAATTACAATATCTCTTATTTCTTTGGATGTGAATTTTACCATATTTTACTAACCTTAATTTGTTACCTATATAATGGTTTCTATAATTAACCTTTTTTATTAATCATTAAATTTCACAAATAAGAATACTAACTAAGTGTATATTATACCAATTAGATATCTAAAAAAGAAAAAAAGTGGTTGCATTTGTTTTTGGTATCTTAATTCTTTAAATTCAATCTTAAATTCAGTTTTATCAGTTCTGTTAATTATTAATGATCCATCAATTTGAGTTATGAGTATACTTAACTAATTTTAGACCTAATAATTCGGTTTTATAAAAATGAGTAATTTATTTTACCAATTGAATTTAGATTTAGTTCATAAAATAATTAGATTTAAATCTATAATTATTCCCAATTATAATATAATTGATATAAAATAGTTATAGTAAAAATTCAAGGAGTTAATTAATGCCAAATATTTGTGAATTCTGTGAATTGGGAACCTATGGCGACTTTATTGGTGAATCTGATTATTGGACAATTTTTTTGGCTCCTAGTCAGCGATATCTGGGAACCTGTGTTGTGGTTTTAAAAAGGGAATGTAATGATTTAATGGAATTGAATACTGAAGAATGGGTTGATTTTGGTGGTTTAGTCTCAAAATTAGAATTGGCATTAAAAAAAATATTTAATCCTGCTTTGTATAATTGGAGTTGCTTTAAAAATGCTGCGTTTCGATCCAGTCCATCAAATCCTCAAATTCACTGGCATTTTATTCCGAGATACAATGGGAAGGTTGAATTCATGGGATTAACCTTTGAAGATCCTGATTTTGGATATATACCTCAACCCGTAACAAGAATAATTCCTGATAAAATTAGATCTGAACTTTTGAACTTAATAAAAGTCAATTTATCGCTATAATATTGATCTAAACAAAATATTTATAATCTTATGGAGAATTAAATGCAACTTAACAATATATTAGAAAAATTAAGTTCTAAAAATATGGATGCTATGGTTGTTTTAAAACCAGAAAATATCACATATCTAACTGGTTTTAAACCATCAAGTTTTTCTGTTTTATTATTAAAAGATGATCCTGTTTTATTTATTTCCAAAATGGATTTTGAAGATGTTCCTCCAAATTTAAATTTTTCTGTTGAGGAATTCACTTCTTTAAGTAATTTAAATGGATTTTTAAATGAAAAAATGACCTTTTTGGGTGTTGAAAATTCCATACCTTTAGGTGTATGCAAAAAAATTAGAAACGATTTTAAAATCAAGATAACCGATGTTATAGACACTTTTAGGCGAATTAAATCTAAAAAGGAAATAAAATGTATTAAAAAGGCTATAAATATTGCTGAAAATGCTTTTAAAAATACCCAGTTGGAAGGTTCAGACAATGTGGTAGCCGCAGAGTTAAATTATAACATGATGGTAGGAGGTTCATTGAAACCAGCTTTTGAGACTATAGTAGCATCTGGAACCGTTTCAAGTAAGCCTCATGCCAATATCCAGCAAAAATCCTTAGAAAATCCGGTATTGATGGATTGGGGTGCGGTTTATAATAATTATTGTTCTGATATTTCCCGAACCAGAGTTGAAACTGAAAAACAGCACGAAATACTTTCTATAGTCATAGAGGCCCAAAAAGAAGCTATTAAAATTATAAAACCCGGAATAAAAGCTTCATATGTGGATAAAATTGCAAGGGATGTTATTGCCGATTATGGCTATGGGGATAATTTTATTCACTCAACTGGCCATGGACTGGGAATGGAAGTCCATGAAGGTCCTTCTTTATCCAAAAGAGAGGAATTGAAAATTGAAAAAGGAATGGTACTAACAGTTGAACCGGGTATCTACATTGAGGGAGAATTCGGTGTAAGAATTGAGGATGACATCTTGGTTAAAAATAGGGCCAAGGTTTTGACCAAGTTAAATAAGATGATTTAGATTTTATAAAAAATTAAATTCAAAAAGTTAAATTTGTAAAATTAATTCAAGATAATTAAAAACTAAAATTCTGGACTTGCTTATCATTATATTCGACTATAATAAATTAATATAATAAATGATTATATATTATTAACTAATAAATAATATATTAAGGTGTAAAAATTGGCTGCTATTCCCGGTGTTTTAAAACCAATATCTAATGTCATTGAAGGCATAATACCTAATCGCTTTCTTATTAAAATTCAAGAAATATTGATAAGAACAGGGATGTATGTAAGAGCTTCTGAATTAATAACTCTAGGTTTGCTCACTGCATTGGGAGTGGCTATACTTGCTTCATTTTTATTTGCCCTATTTGGATCAAATCCAATTTTAGGATTTTTAATAGGTTTTGTTGCTCCTCCGGCAATTATAGGGATTTATATATTCTTTTTAATGGAACGCAGGGTTGACGCCGTTGAACAGGGGACTCCTGATTTTTTAAGGCAGGTCGCATCATTACTTCGTGCAGGGGTGGGTCTTGAAACAGCCTTAGAAGATGTTTCTAAACATGGGGGAGGACCTCTAAACGACGAACTTAAAAGAGCAGTTATCGAAATTAAGATAGGCAGAACATTTGAAGATGCAATTTTGTCAATGGGTGAGCGATTACAATCTAAAAATCTTGATAGAACCTTCCGTATGATCCTTGAAGGGCGTAAAGCTGGTGGAAGTTTATCTGATGTAATCGAAACAGTTGCAGAGGATTTAAGGGCTGTTTTAGCTTTAAAAAGAGAAAGAAAGGCTAATGTTATGATGTCTGTAATGTTTTTGGTAGTTGCTGCCATAGTAGCCGCACCTTTTGCTTTAGGAATGATAATGGTGTATTCGGGGTTTATAGAAAGTTTAGGAAAACCCAACCCCTTACTTGAATCTGCTGTAACTGCTGCAGGAGGATATATTATAATCCATTCCATAATTGCCGGACTTTTGATTGGAGTTATTATGTATGGAAGTGCTAGAAAAGGAGTGAAATTTGCAATACCTTTGGCAATAGCTGCTTATGCCATTTTCTATTTTGTGGGAACTTTTGCATCTATGTTCTTAAATTTTTAGTTGGTGTTATTATGAAAATAATTAATGAAGAAAGAGCACAAGGCTCTGCAGAGATGATACTAATTTTTGGTGGAGTTATTGTAATTGCAATAGTGGCTGCAGTTTATTATCGAACTTACTTGACTGGACTAGGTAACGAGATAAACACAACTGATGTGGAAAATGTTACAAACTCTATAAGTAATCTTAAAAATTTATTCTAAGAATCATATCTTTAATAAAATAGGTAATTATTCTTATTTCTGAATATTAAATTTAATACTCATTTAAAAAAGATATTATTTATAATTTTTATTAAAAAAGTTAGCTAATCAATTTTCGTTTTATTTTAGTTTATCTTTAAAATATTTTAAGAGGGGTATAATAAATGGAAATGTTAATCAATGGGCAATTAATTGATAAAAAAGAAAAAATTGATGTCAAAAATCCTTTTAATAATGAATTGGTAGACAGAGTTCCTGAAGGAAACCGAAAAGATGTGCTAGATGCAATAATAGCAGCTAAAAATGCTAAAAAGGCAATGAATGATTTATCTGCCAGAAAAATTTCTGAAATTTTGTTTAAAATTAGCAGGGAAATAGAAAACGATCTTAAGAAGTTCGCAGAATTAATAACAATGGAAACTGGTAAACCAATTAAAGACGCAATTGGAGAAGTTAAACGTTCTATACAAACTATTGAGTTAGCTGCAGAAGAATCAAAGAGAATTTATGGAGAAACGATTCCACTGGATGCTAATATCGGTGGCAAAGGTTTCATAGGTTTTACCATGAAAATACCTTTAGGAGTAGTAGGGGCAATAACTCCCTATAATTATCCTATGAATCTGGCTTTACACAAAATTGCACCGGCAATTGCAGCTAAAAACACGAT
Organism: Methanobacterium sp. BRmetb2; assembly: GCA_003491285.1. Lineage (NCBI taxonomy): Archaea > Methanobacteriati > Methanobacteriota > Methanobacteria > Methanobacteriales > Methanobacteriaceae > Methanobacterium > Methanobacterium sp. BRmetb2. The sequence goes on along the minus strand of CP022705.1, from coordinate 554,851 downwards.
TGTTTTAAAACCAGCTACACAAGCCCCTCTTTCTGTTCTTAAATTAGGACAGCTTTTTTCAGAATTTTTACCTCCAGGAGCTATAAATATTGTTACTGGAAGGGGGAGCGTTGTAGGTGACGAAATAGTGAAAAATTCCAATATCGATAAAATATCTTTCACTGGAAGCGTTAAAACCGGTATTTCCATTTCTAAAAGAGCTGGTTTGAAAAAGTTAACTATGGAATTAGGGGGAAATGACCCATTAATTGTTTTAGATGACGCAGAACTTGATGAAGCAGTTATAGCAGCAGTAATGGGATCATATTTAAATGCGGGACAGGTATGTATTGCTGTAAAAAGGATTATTCTCCAGAATTCCATAGCAGATGAGTTTGTGCAAGATTTTGTTAATAAAACAAAGCAATTGAAGGTAGGAGACCCAATGAATCCTAAAACTGATGTAGGCCCATTAATCGATGAAATTTCAGCGATTAAGGTTGAACATAGGGTTGATAGTGCCATAAAAGAAGGTGCGGAGCTTTTATGTGGTGGCAAACGGGAAGGTAATTTTTACATGCCTACGGTTCTGGATAATGTTAACAGTCAAATGGAACTGGTACAGGAAGAAACATTTGGCCCAATTTCGCCAATTATTAGGGTAAAAGATGTTAATGAGGCTTTAAAAGTAGCTAATGATACAAAATATGGTCTGCAGGCAGGCATATTTACTCAAAATATAAAAAATGCCCTTAAAGCTGCTGAAATATTAGAAGCTGGCTCAGTGTTGATAAACAAACAATCAACTTATCGAACAGATAACATGCCTTTTGGTGGCTTTAAAATGAGTGGTATGGGTAAGGAAGGTGTGAAATACGCAGTTGAAGATATGACAAAAACAAAATTAGTGGTTATTAATACTAATTAGTAATCTTAACCTTTTTTTATATATTTTAGGAAATTATTTTAAAAAAGATTCAATTAAATTTCTTGTTTCATTTAAAGCTTCTAAAGGAATTCCTTTTGGCATTGAACCTATTTCTCCCTGGAACTCAGTTAGTATTCCAGAATCCACACCAATAAACATTCCTTCACTACTGACACCCATGAAATTTGCTGGAGGTAATAAAGATACAGCAACTTTATTTCCTTCTTTTACACTTAAATCGTTAGTAACGACAGTTATAGCCCTATCTCCTATATTTACATTACAAACCATTAATGTGTCTGTTTTAGGGTGTTTACCTACGCTCATAATTTTTCCAGTTTTAATATCGATACCTATAATGGGGTCATTGATTTTGCCAAGTTTAAAACGGTTTTTAAGATTTTTAAATGTATTCAAAAAGAATTTAACTTTGGTTATAGATTCTTCCACTTTTTCTTTTTCGTCTCTTTTAACTTGTTCTAAAAATTTACGATTCCAATCTTTTCCACCTAATGATTCTTGGATTATTTCAGTTTTTTCTTCAAGAACAACTATTTTTGGGGAATTGATTAAATCATGAGGTTCAAGGTAAGAATAATTCAGGGATTGTATTTCTGGTATCATCTCCCTTGCATTTTTAAGTGCATTTTGTTTATTCCAATTACCCTTAAAATTGGCCCCTTCAATAGTTTTAATGAATAATTCAACGGCTTTTTCACATAATAATAATCTATAATCTTTACTCGTATCCCACATTTTATCACTATTTATTGAAATTGATTTTTGTTTTTACTCAAAATATAATACATAAGTTCGTTAGTACAGGACTATTTTTTGAGTTGGATGTGCCTAATTAACCTAATTACTATTAGTTTATCACTTCTAGTTAAACTAAATATTTTTTTAAATATTCGCATTGTGTTGAAAAAAATTCAATTTAATCATAAAAAAATTTATGTAATATATTAGTCAAACTTATTATTCATAGCTAAGAACTAGTTAAAAATGCAGTGATTTATTGTGACATTAAGGGGTTTGTATGTCTTCTGCAAAAATTTTGATAGTTGAAGACGAAGGATTAACTGCAATGGAACTTCAACGAAAATTGGAATATTGGGGCTATGAAGTACCAACATTTGTTTTTTCTGGAAAAGAAGCTATAAAAAAAGTTCAGGAAATAAATCCAGATTTAGTTTTAATGGACATTGTTTTAAAAGGAGAAATTGATGGGATAGATGCAGCTAAGGAGATAATCAAAAGTTTTCCAGTACCAATCATATACTTAACTGCTCATGGGGATGAAAAAACCTATGAAAGAGCCAAAATGACTAAACATGCTGCATATATTTTGAAGCCATTTAATGAATTAGAATTACATAGAATCATCGAAACAGCTATTTATAAGGGTAATTTGGCAAAAAAATTAGAAAAAAAGGGAAAATTAGTTGATAAAAGTTTTGAAGATTCTCGTGGGGTAATTATTACTGACAATGATGGTTATGTCCATTATATTAATAAGGAAGCTGCAAATTTAACTGGATGGAACAAAGAAAAAGCTTTAAACCGAAGTTTAAGTGAAATTTTCACAATTGAAGATGTTAAAACCAAATCCAGGTTAAATCCTATTAATTTACTAATGGAAAATTTTAAAGGTTATTCTACACTTATATCTAAGGATAAAACACAAAAAGATATTGAATACAGTTTAGAACCTATTGTAGATGATTTTGAAGAGTTTTCAGGATGCACCCTAATTTTTAAAGATATAACTAAGATAAAACTGGCAAATGAACTCGATTTTATTTCTGAAAGCGAGAAACAATTCAAAAGTATTTATGTTCAATCTTCAATTCCATGTGGACTTTTTGAATCAGATGGGAACTTGTTGGATGCGAATAAACCCTTCTTAAAACTTATGGGAACAGATGACATTTCAAAAATTAGAGAATTTGATCTCTTTAATATTTTGAATTTATCTCCACATGAAAAAAATGAGTTAATTGAGGGTAAAGCAGTTGAGTATGAAACTAAATTTGATGATATCCATCTAAAAATTATTATTAATCCTCTTTATTTGGATGAAGATGTAATTGGTGGATATCTGCTACAAATGCAGGATATCACTCACGAAAAAATCCATGAAAAATCTTTGAAAAAGAATGAAAGTGAATATAAAGAAGTATTTGATAGTGTTAATGATATTTTTTGTGAAATTGATTCAAAAATGAATGTTTTATTTTGTAATAAAGCTTCAGAAGAGTTCACAGACATACCTTATCAACAAACAGTAGGTAAATCACTATTCCAACTTTTCCCAAAAATTGAAGATTCAAAGTTGGCTGAAACATTTAATAAAGCTCTAAAAAATCATGAAACTATTTCAATGGTTAAAAAATGCCTGATCAAAGATGAAACCAGGTATTTACAAATCCATGCATACCCTTCCATTAATGGTATATCAGTTATAATTAGGGATGTTACAGAATTTAAACCTGAAGATGAGTTTGAAAAGAATAAAGAGTTTTATAAAAGTATAATCGACCATCAAAAAGATATTATACTAAGATACTCCCTGGATGGAAGCATAATCTATGCCAATCCAATTTGTTTCCAGTATTTTGGAGCGAATCTTATTGGAAAAGATGTCTCATCCTTAATCCCTGAAGAGGATAGAAATGGATTCAAAGAACACGTGAAATCAATAATAAAACAAAAAAAATTTAAAAACTACCAAACCAGAGTTTTTAATTTAGAAAATGAAATTTTAGTATTAGAATGGACTTTTGATCCTGTAATAAGTAGTGAAAATGAATTTTCAGAGATTCAAGCTGTAGGTCGAAATGTAACCCGATTTAAAGAAACTGAAAAAATCTTAATCCAAGACTACGAAAAATTAAAAAAGGAATATGATGATGAGCTAATCCTAATCAGAGATAACAATGAATCTTTGAAAGCTGAAATTGATAAATTTAAAAACCTAAAATACAATTTAACCAGTGAAAACCTGAAATTGAAAAAAATTATTCAACAACTGACTAAAAAAATCTGATGAACAAAAAAATGAAGCAGATATCCAGGTATCTCAATTAGAGGATATAAATAAATCTCTTACTGAAAAATATTCCAGATTGAAAGAAGAATATAAGGAACAAATTCAAAAGCATGAACTGGAAAATAATTCGTCGAATAAGGAAATTCGTGACTTAAAGAACCAAACTGATTCAATTGACAAAGAATTTAATATATTCAAAAAACATTCTGAAAGCGAAATTGAGAGTTATGTAAATGAAAACGAATCGTTGAGATCTGAAATAGTGGATTTAGGTCATTCTAGAGCAAAACTAAAATAAAAATACTCCAAAATTGAAGAAAAGCATCAAATCGAATTGTAAAATTCTGAAAAGTTAATTAAACAATTAAATTCAAAAATTAATGAATTTAAAAAGAATGAAAACCTTTTAAAGGAAGAGATGGCTGAAGTAGAAAGTAAATTTAAAGAAAAACTCCTGGCTCTAGAAAAAAATAATAAAACCATGGATAATAACCTGTCGGAACTGAAACAACAGTTAAAATCGTTAAATAATCAAAATTCAATATTGAGGGAGAGAACCAAAAAACCGGTGGCAGAATTCAATATAGAAAGAGATGTTTTCACGACAAAACTCATTGAAATGAAGAGTTTGGAGAAGTCTTTATCCAAAAAAATCATGGAATGGGAACTGAAATATAATAAAGACCTTGAAAAATTCCAAAAAAATGAACAGTTTTTAAAAGAATATATATTAGATCTAAAGGATACAAATAACTCTTTACTAATAAAAAAGAAGCAATTAGATAATAGACTTAATCTAAAACTTAAGAAATTCAATAAGGATAAAAAAGAATTAAAAATAGATATTAAAGAGTTAAAAAGTGAAAATAGACATATTAGTGATAGTATAAAAGATAAAAACTCGTTAATAACAGAAATGAATGTACAAATTAATGATAATCTCAGTAATATTTCAAGTTTAATGGGTATTCAGTCTGCATACATCATTGAAGAATTGGCAGATAAATTTAAGGATAATCAAAATTATATAAATTCAATTGCCCGAATTCATCAAACTTTAAATGAATCTAATGATCTGAGATATGTAAATCTCTCAGAATATGTTCTTAACATGGTAGACGAACTCTTTCTAGCTTACGGTATTGATAAAAGAATATTAAAGACGCAAATAACCATCAAAGACGTTCTTTTAGATCCCAAAACAGCTTTTAATTGTGGATTAATAATTAATGAACTGGTTTTAAACACTATAAAGCATGCTTTTTCGGATAAGATGGAGGGTTTACTTGAAATTGAGATTAAAGATCACAATGATTATTTAAAAATGAAAATAAGTGATAATGGGGTAGGTATTCCTAAAAAATTCCAGGATATGGAATCTATTGGGTTAAAAATGGTGGACACTCTAGTGAGACAATTAGATGGTACTATCCAGTTGAATCTAAATTCAGGAACAGAATTCAAAATAAAAATTCCAAAATAGATCTTTCACTATCATTATTCAAGGAATAGAATTTTTTTATTTTTTTAACTGTTATTATAAATTATTAAACCTCAATTTTACTACACTATTTTTTTTCTAATTGTAATTTAGTTAGCTTTTATATTAAATTATTATAAATCCTATTTTTTCAATGTTATTTTGAATAATCTTAACCTTTGAGGCGTAAGGTTTAAGTATTTAGAGTGTTTTAAAATTATTTAATAATTAAATAACATAATTATTTAATAAAACAGTATAACTTCGAACATTAACCTCTTTTTAGAGTTGAGGTTAAATGCAAAATCTGGTGGTGGAATTATGGTTGAATTATCTGGTCTGTATGGTTTAGATATATATACGGTTAGAGGAAAATATGTGGGAAGAGTTCAGGATATAATATTAAACATAAAAAAAGGCAGAGTTTCATTGTTGAAAGTAAAAGCCATGAAACCTGATAAAAAGAGCGTAGGCATCAGAGAAGTTCTAAAAACCAGCATAAGGATAGTTCCTGAAGCTGATGAAATAAGACCCTTAAAAGAGGAAGGAACATTAGACATACCTTATGAAAGGGTTCAGGCTGTTGGCGACATACTATTAATAAGTCCTGATATTCCAGAACCAGTTGCAACTCAATAGGAAGTAGTAAATGAAAGTTGGTATTGTGGGATGTGGCGCCATAGCTAATATTATCACTAATTTTGCCATAGAAGATAAGCTTGGCGTTGAACTAAAATTTTTTTTTGACAAGGATATTGAAAGAGCGGAAAATTTGGCAACCTTAATAGATGGAACTGCTGTTTTTGACATAGAAGATATGTTAGATAAGGTGGATTTGATAATTGAAGCAGCTGCCCCAGATGCAGTAGAAAAAGTAGTTCCTCCCATATTGCAAAGAGGAATAGATGTTATCATTATGAGCGTTGGAGCTTTAATGGATTTTGAACTTAAAAATCGTTTGGAAAAACTTGCAATAGATAATAATGCTAAAATATACATCCCATCTGGTGCAATTGTTGGATTGGATGGTATGAAAGCTGCTTCCATAGGAAAAATTAAAAAGGTTACCCTAGTCACTCGCAAACCACCTAAATCTCTTGGAATTTCAACTGATGTTAAAAAAGTACTGTTCGAAGGCACGGCATCAGAAGCTGTTAAAAAATTTCCATTAAATATCAATGTAGCTGCAGCATTGAGCATAGCCAGCAACAGGGATATTGATGTTAAAATAGTTGTAGATCCCTTAGTGGATAGAAATTTACATGAAGTACACGTCGTTGGAGATTTTGGCGAGTTTAGAACTTCAACCAAAAATATGAGATGTTCGATGAATCCTAAAACCAGTGTTATGGCTGCTTATTCTGCAGTAAAACTTCTTAAAAGTTTTAATGAAAATCTGATTATTGGAACATGAAATTAATTTATTATACTTCTTATTTCTATTACATTAATTATCAAATTGATTTATTCAAAATTTTTTGTACTCATAATTTATGATATTTTTATCAGAATACAATTAATAAAATAATTAATTTCCATTAGAATTCTTGCAGTTAAAGAATAAATTTTAGTCTAGAATTGTCAGAGGGTCATTATATGAGTGAATGTGAGATTTTTTCAAATTTAAAAGTTCCTTGTGGTTCAAAAATTGTAATAAGAATTGATGGTCGAAATTTTTCACAGCTATCTCAAAGATTAGAATTCAAAAAGCCCTATGATGATGATTTCGCCGATAAAATGGTTCAAACCTCCATAGATTTCTTTAAAGAATTTAATCCTCTATTTATTTATACGTTTTCTGATGAAATGAATATTTTATTAGCTGATATCCCCTTCTCAGGACGTATAGAAAAATTAAACTCGGTATTTAGCAGTTTTATCAGCGGAGCGTTCACCAGAACAATTTGCAATGATCTAAAATCCAGTAATTTAAATTCTTCCGTCTGGCAGTCACTTAAACCAATTTCTTTCGATTCTAGGTTGATTCCATTGTCAATGGGTCAGGTGGTTGAATATTTCCAAAATCGACAGGGTGAAGCATGGCGAAACTGTCTAAATGGTTATGCATACTGGACTCTCAGACAAGACTATAAAAAGGAAAAGGCCATTGAAATTCTTAGAGGTAAAAAAAGTAAAGATATCCATGAACTTCTTTTTAACAAAGGCATCAATGTTGCAGAAGTTCCAAGCTGGCAACGGCGAGGTATTGGAATATACAAAAAAGAAACTGAAGTAGAAGGATTTAATCCTATAAGTAGCAAAAAGGTGACCAGTAAAAGATTCAGACTGTTTGCAGATAGAAATCTCCCAATTTTTGACACAGTCTTTTTCAATTCATTGAAAATATAATAAAAACTACCAATGCTTTATTAAGATAAAATTCTATTATGAATTTAGTATGGATATAAATGATTTTTCATATTTAATAGAATGTATTTAATGTTAAAACTCAAATTTATAGGGTACCTGATCAAAATGAAGAAAAATAGTAGAATAGATAATTTTTTATCCCATGTATTAGGGGCTGATAAAAAGAAATTTGAGGAAGTCCAAATCGAGAGAGAGGTAATTGATGAAATTATTAATATTGCCCGTAAGTCTTACCCACAAGAATTTGTAGCATTATTACAGGGCAAAATAAGTAATAATATACTTAAAATAGATGGATTGATCTTTGTTCCGGGTTCTACTTCTGAGGAAGGCGCAGTAATGCAACTTTTTATGATGCCTTTAACCTCTGATGCAGTAGGATCAGTACACAGTCACCCGGGATACAATGCAGGCCCTTCTCAAGCGGATCTGCAATTTTTTGCCAAAAAAGGCCTCTTTCACATGATAATTGCAGAACCTTACACTGAAGAAAGCATCCTGGCCTATGATTCTTTTGGAAATTTAGCAGATTACACCCTGATTTAATCTGAAATAGTTATTAAAGCACGGATTTAATTCATATAAGAGTTATAAACTTAATCGGACCATAAAAAAATATTTTAATATATAAATGTTTGAATTTATCTAAAAATTAATAGAATGAATTAAAAAAATAGTGGATAGGGTTAATTATAGGTTAACTGCCACAGCATCGTATACATGTTCTAATTTCTTTAATTCATTGATTACATCTTGTGGAACTTTTTCATCCACCTTTAAAACCATAACTGCTTCTCCACCCAGCTCTTTTCGACCAACCTGCATAGTAGCAATGTTTATGTTATGTTCTCCCAGTTTGGTTCCTATAGCTCCTATGGTGCCTGGCAGATCAGTGTACTTTGCAATCATCATGGTGCCTTCTGGTTTAACGTCCACTTTATAACCGCTGATCATAACGATTTTTGGTTCTTTAACAAATATACCCTCGACACTCATTTTACTATCTTCAGATGCGACTTCAACTTTTATAAGGCTACTATATCCTTTAGCATCCTTCCTTTTACTTTCAGTTATGATTAAACCCCTTTTTTCTGCTACAGCCGGAGCATTAACCAGGTTCACCGGTTCAGTGAGGATTGGATTTAAAATTTCTTGTAGAATAATACGGGTTAAAATATCCTTTTTGGGCAGATCTGCTAATTCCCCACAGTAGGTAACGTTAACTTCCTGGATATTGCCTTTAGCACTCTGGATGAGGAAACTTCCCAATTTTTCCGATAATTCGAAGTATGGTTTGATGGTTTGAAGTGTTTTAGGATCAAGAACTGGCATGTTCAAAACATTCTTAGGAGAAGCTCCTTCAAAAACTGTTTTTACTTCTTTTGCCACAATAATAGCTGCGTCTCTTTGAGCTTCAGATGTTGAAGCACCAATATGTGGAGTGACAACTACATTGTCCAATTTTAAGAGAGGATTATCAACCGGAGGTTCAACTTCAAACACGTCCAGACCAGCACCAGCTATTTTCCCTGCAGTGAGGGCTTCATAGAGGGCTTTCTCGTTTATGATTCCACCACGGGCGCAGTTGACAATAAAAGCACTATCTTTCATCATTTCAAATTGATCTTTGGATATGAGATGTTTCGTTTCTGGAGTTAAAGGTACGTGTATGGTGATTATATCTGAATCTTTAAGAACGGTTTCCAAGTCAACCACAGTCACACCTAATTCTGTAGCTGCTTCTTCTGTAATATAAGGATCATATACAATTATTTCCATTCCAAATGACTTGGCACGGGTCACAACCTGAGAACCAATTCTTCCCATACCAATAATTCCCATTATTTTGCCGTTAAGTTCAATGCCCATAAACTTACTTTTCTCCCATTTACCATCTTTAACAGACTTATCAGCAATTGCTATTTTCCGGGCCAGTGAAAGTATAAGTCCCATGGCATGTTCTGCTACAGTTATAGAAGTTGATTCTGGGGCGTTAACCACCATTATCCCTTTTTCTGTGGCGGCATGAACATCTACATTATCTACTCCCACACCAGCTCGAGCAATTATTTTAAGCTTTGGGGCAGCCTCTATCACAGCACGGGTCACTTTAGTTCTACTTCTAACAATGATACCATCAACATCTTTAATAACATCTATAAGTTCTTCTTTAGTAATATCAGTATCAACAATAACATCTGCAACTTCTTCAAGTTCAGTGATTCCTTTTTCGTTTATTTGATCAGCGATAAGTACTTTCATTTTATCCATAATATTCACCTTTGATTTTTCTATTTTTATAGATGAAAATGCATTTAATTTCGTATATTAGTATTAGATGAAAATGCATTTAAATTTGGTGACTAATATAATATAACATGGCTAAATTTGAATAAATTTTACCAAGGGGGAAAAACTATTTTTGAAAATAATTCTGTTTATAGTAAAATAGAGAAGTTTCTAGAGGATAAACATTTAATTGTAGCATCTAACAGGGGTCCAATTGAATTTCACCGAGACAAAGAGGATAAAATTGTAATGACTCGGGGTGCAGGAGGACTTGTATCTACACTTCTCCCAGTAATGGAAACTATTAATGGTACATGGATTGCCAGTGCGATGTCCAAAGAAGATGCAGAAGTTGCTAAAACATTTAAAGACAATTGTGTCCCTATTCCTGAAGATAATCCTCGTTTCAGAGTTCCTTTTGTAATAGTGGATCGTGACCGCTATGAAAACTATTACAGTGTAATAAGTAACCCCCTCTTGTGGTTTGTACAGCATTACATGTGGAATCCACCTTATACTCCAGAAATAGATGATAAGATACACCATGCATGGGAAGATGGTTATCTATATGTGAACAAGAAATTTGCTGAGAGAATTGTAAAAGAATCAACTTTTAATGAAAAAGATCCGCTTATCATACTGCAGGATTATCATTTATACCTATGCCCAACCTATATCAGAGAAAAACTTGGAGATATCTTTTTAAGCCAATTTATACACATTCCTTGGCCACAACCGGAGTACTTCTGTATTATACCAGATTACATGGAAGAAGCTATCATAAAGGGACTATTAGCCAATGATATTGTAGGTTTTCACATAGAAAAATATGTAAAAAATTTTTTAAGAACCTGTGAAAAATACGCTGATGAAGTAGATCTGGAAAAAAATGTAATAAAATATGAAGGCCGGGAAATCTATGTTAAAAATTATCCCATATCTGTGGATGACCAAGGCCTTCTTGAATTGTCTAAATCAGAAGAAGTTTCAAAAAAAGAGGAAATAATAAGAAAAGTTAAAGGGGAAAATTTTTTACTTTACAGAACAGACCGGGCTGATCTTAGCAAGAATATTATCCGCGGTTTTAGGGCATATGACTTGTTTTTAGAGAAACACCCTGAATACTTAGGTAATATTAAATTTTTATCCACTGGAAAACCTACCCGTCAGCAAATAAAAGAATATCGTGATTATAAAGAAGAAATAGACCAAGTTATTGATGAAGTTAATAATAAATATTCTACAGATGATTGGAAACCCATTGAACAAATTTTTAAGGCAGATTACTCGCTGGTGGCAGCAGCCTTTAAAAATTACGACTGTTTAATGGTAAATCCCATATGTGATGGGATGAACATAGTATCCAAGGAAGGTTCAGTTATAAATGATAATGGTGGTGTTTTAATATTATCTGAACATGCGGGTTCATATGAAGAGTTGAAAGATTATTCAATAAATGTGAATCCTTTTGATGTTTCACAAACTGCAGAAGCTATATACCAAGCAGTATCCATGAAATCAAAGGAAAGAAAAGAACGCTTATCTGGTTTAAAAGAGATTGTGAAAGAAAGAAACATTTATAACTGGGTTGCCGAACAATTTGATGATATAGAAGAATTATTTAGGTGAATAAAACCTGAAATTTACTCCATTTTTTAATTTTCAAGCAATTTTAGAAGTAAAGTAATATAATTAATATGTAAAAAACTAATTCTAATTATAAAACAATTATTATAAATTGATTCACATGTTTAATGGAAATATTAATATAAAAAATAAAGAAATACCAAAAACTCTTCTTGGAACTTCTCCTTTTATCGGAGCATCTCAGTTTGGACATAGAGCACGTTTATACCAGTTGGATTTATACCAAAAACCCGAAAATATGTTAGAAATAATTAAAAAGTCACATGATATGGGAGTAAAAGGGATCCAAATAATTCCCTATGAAAATGTTATAAAAGCAGTTAGAATGGCCATTGAAGATGGTTGTGAACTTGATATCGTGGGAACCATCCGCCCTGATAAAGAAGATGAGGATATTGAAACATTCTCTGATCTGGAAGCAAGTACTATGCTTCTTCACGCCATAATCACTGATAGTTGGGGTTGGGAATTTGTAGGAGAGAAACTAAATCTTATAACAGATTCTGGTTCCATACCTGGACTAGTAACACATATGCCATTTAAAACTACTAAAAATCTATTAAAATCTCCAATTTTGGATTTATTTGATATTTACATGGTACCTGTTAACAAATTAGGTTATTTGATGGATACAAGCACTTTCATGGAAGACACCCGGCTAGAATTTCGGGAATTAATGTACAAAATTGATAAAATAATTATTGCTAAAAAAATATTGGCTGCGGGCATTTTAAAACCAGAAGAAGCTTTTGATTTTCTAAAAACCTTAGATTACGTGGATATGATAGCACTAGGAATAGCTAGTCCCTCTGAAGCAGAGGAAACCTTTAAGTTAGTTAAAGAGTTTTAAGTTCTTTAATCTTGTAAATTAATAAAAATTGATATATTATTACTAAACCAGATATAACATTTAAATAAAATAATACTTAAAAAATAATCCGATTATAACCCTTTAAAGTGGAAAAAACTTTTTATTCATTCTATTCTATCTTCCCATTACACTAATTCTATTTTTTGTTTTTTGGCAATTTTGAATCATAGATTCGATAAAAAAAGCTCATTAAATAAAAAAAATTATTATAAACTATTTTTATCTTTTTTAACCATTTTGAAGCTATTTTTAAAAGTATTACTTCGTTTCAATTAATAAAATTTAAATATAATCATTAGAATAATGTTCACATAAAATGATTTTTTATTATTAATATTTTAAGAAAATTTTTTTAAAAAATTGGAGGTAATATAATTAAATCACAACAAAAAACAATATTTGCAGTGGTATTGGTATTGGCTGTATTGTCTATGATTAGTACAGTTTCTGCAGCTAATTATGCAGTGAATAATACCACTTATTCTGACATATTCACTTCAGATGGTATTTCAACCACATTTACCCTAGATGGAGTGGAATACACATTTGAGGATGGGGATACCTTCACTTTCATGGAAGGTTTATATGAAAATGTGAAAATTATTTTAGATCGTTCAGTCTCCATCATAGCAGAGGGGAGTGTTGAATTATTTGGTGACGCTGGCAATGATATTATACAGGTTTTAAGTTCATCTGTTAACACCACAGTCTCTGGATTGTCAATTAATGGCTCTATGAGTGTGGATGGAAACAATGCTACCATAAATAATAACACCATTCTTTCCTCTACAAGAGACGGTATCCTTATTACTGGGGATAATGCTACTATTTCCAATAATACAATTAATGACACAAACTTATGTGGGGTGAACTCCACAGGTGATAATGTCCATGTAATAAATAATAAAATCACATATGCCGGTATGGAAGGGATAAATTCGTCTGGAGACTTTGCAAATATAAAGAATAACAATATATCTTCCAGCGGTTCCAATGGAATAAATTCCACTGGAAATAATGCTTATCTTGAGCTTAATAATGTAACATACAGTGATGGGCATGGAATCACCTCCTCAGGAAATAATACAACCGTCTATAACAGCAGAACTCATTACAATGAAAAATCGGGTATTTATTCTGAAGGATATAATTCCAACATAACCTTGAATTATGCTTATTTCAATTATGACCATGGAATTTATTCTAAAGGACATAATACCACAATAAATCAGTGTTATGCCAACTATAATTATAAAAATGGGATATTGATCGATGGAAATAATAGTACAGTTACCAATTCAACTACAGAATTGAATGACTATTCGGGTATTAACTCTAGTGGGTCTGGAAACCGATTTGTTTCAATTAAATCTAGATATAACCAAAAAAATGGTTTTCATTTAACTGGAGCTGATAACAGTATATCATCATCATCAATCTATAACAATACATGGAATGGTGTTTATTCCACTGGAAACAATGTTTTTCTGTACAATATTCTATGTGCAAGTAATGGATATAATGGAATTTATTCTAGTGGCAGTAAAGCTCAAATGTATTATGTTAACTCAACCCTTAATGGTCAAAATGGAATATACTCTAAAGGTAACGATCTCTACATCTTCCTAGTATTAAGTGCCAATCAAAATAAACTGAATGGTATTTATCTGGATGGCCTCAATGCCTATGTAAATTATGTCAGTTCAGCTAATAACAATGGGCAAAATGGAATATACTCCACTAAGAATAATGCCACAATATACAATGCAGTTACTTCATCAAATTCACAAAACGGAATTAGATCCACAGGTTCTGGGGTTAAATTGTTCAGTATAGGGGCAAATTCTAATAAAAATAATGGAATCCGATCTTCAGGTAACAATGCTCAGATAAATGGTGTTAAAACGGATTATAACAGCTGGAATGGTATTTATTCTATTGTGAGCACTGCAAAAATTTGGGATTCATCTGCTAATTACAATAAACAGAATGGTATTTATTCTATTGGGAGCACTGCAAAAATTTGGGATTCATCTGCTAATTACAATAAACAGAATGGTATTTATTCTACTGGAAGTTCTGCACAAATTTGGGATTCATCTGCTAATTACAATAAACAGAATGGTATCCGGTCTTCAGGGTATAAGGCAATCATTTATAGATCTAATGTTACTAAAAATTCAGGTAATGGAATCTATTCAACAGGTTCAACAGTTAAAATCATTAGTAATAAAGCAAAATACAATGTTAACTGTGGTGCCCTTTCAAATGGTTACAATGCGCTCATTGAATCCAATCAAAACTACTATAACAAGTACGGAATATATTCTACTGGATCAAAAGCCATTATTTATAATAATAAGGCGTATTACAACAAGTTACATGGAATATATTCTAAAGGTGTATCCGCAAATATAAACAAAAACACAGCCTATGCTAATAAAGGATATGGAATTTATTCCAGGGGATCCTCAGCATACATCTATAAAAATTCAGCAAAAAATAATTACAAGACAGGTATAATATCTATAGCTAAATCAGCATCCATATACTACAATACAGCATCTAATAATAAAAGTAATGGAATTTATTCATCGGGTTCTTATGCCAAAATTGCTAAAAACACTGCCCTAAAGAATAGGGGTTATGGAATATATGCCAAGGGTAAAAAGAGACAAGTAGCATATAATAAGGCTTCAGGAAATAAAAAAAGGAATTTAAGATATTAAATTCTCTTTTTTCTAATTTTTTTTATTGATTAATTAACCATCATTTTATTTTAGATATAAATACAAAGAATCCCATCTTCAAAAGAGTGTAATACCAATAAAGATCAGTAAAAAAAAAAAATGATTTTTATTAGTTACATTCCTTACGTTCTTTAAGGAGTTTTAAAAATTCGCCAGAGTTTTTCATATCCTCTATTTCCCAGTTATGGACAACTGGTACTCCTTTGATATTATCCAGCTTCTTTTTATTTTCAAAAATGAATACAGAATTAGCACCCGTAATTTCTGATAAATCTTTTACATTTATTGCCATTTTCTTTAGAATATTTTGGGTTCTGTTTTTTTCCAGATTAGTTATCATAGAACTTTCATTATTTTTCTTTTCATTAGATGATTTTAAATCGGGTTTGGCAATTGCGTCAAATGGTGTTCTGTTGGTGGGAATTACTCCAAAACCAAGATCCACCAGTTCCTTAGGTTCATTGGCAGTGTTAATATTCTCTGTCTCCTGGACTGGAGGTAACTTGAAAAGATCTATGGAAAGAGTAATTTTAAGGTTTAAAATGTTTTCCAGCATCATCACAGTTTCAGGATAGGCTCTAGCCAGGCCATGTTCATATTTATATATGGTTTCTCGTGAAACGTGGGCCATATCTGCCAGATCTTTTAGTGAAAGATTTTGTTTTTCCCTTATTTCACTTAAAATATCTCCATCAATTTGTACAAAGTATCCCCCTCGGTCCGCAAATATCTCCGGGTAGAGATCTTCCATAATTATATTTCGAAGAGTTTCAACTGCGATAACGGGAATCCCATGCCTTTCATAAACTACGTCTTCTTCTAAATATTCTTTTTTTGATTTAACACCCACTACGAGAGGGGATGCTAAAAAATAATGTGCCAGTCTTTTAATTTCTTCTGCTTGTTTTCCAGTGAAACCATCAATATTTATTAGCACCTTGAGTAATAATAGAAGAAACTTCTTACGAGCCACCATGTCAAAGCAACTTCTATCATATATATGAGAAGATTCAAAACCATGACTGGAGAGAAGTTCATTAATTTCTTTTAAAATTTCATTCCTTTGCATAAGGATCACCGGTGAAATAAAATGTATAATTTGTATATTGGCATAGATGATACAGATTCCCAGAAAGGGATGTGCACTACTTACATAACTAGTGTAATAATTGATAAACTTAAAAGTTGTGGTTATAACATTGAGGGTTATCCTAAATTAATAAGATTGAATCCTTTCGCAAAATATAAAACTCGTGGAAATGGCGCAGTATCATTTAAAATAAGTTCAAAATCAGAAAATGATGTTGAAACTATTAAAAAACTTGTTCTAAGTTATATTGAAGATTTGTCGGAGTTAGAAGATGAAAGAACCAATCCTGGTGTTGTATTTTACCAAGGTCCAATCACAGAGGAATTAGAAAGATACGCCCTAAAAACCATCAGGGACATAGTTTCAATTACTGAAACAGAGAAATTGGCAGATAAAATCGGTGCAGATGTTTATAAGTTCAAAAATGGCCGAGGAATCATAGGGGCTCTGGCAGCCATTGGATGTCCCCTACCGGATAAAACCTATGAGCTGTTAGCTTATCGCCTTCCTGAAAATTATGGTAAAAATAGAATGATTGATTATGACTCGGTAAGGTTGATGAACGGTAAAACATATCCTGAAACTTTTGATAACTTGGACAATGGTTATATCGCTATAGAACCACATACGCCTTGCCCTATTTTGTATGGTATCCGTGGTGAAAGTCCCGAAATAGTACTTGAAGCCCATAACTTGGTTAAAACTCTGGAAAAGGTAGAAAGATACAGAATTTATGAGACAAATCAGCACACCGACATGCATCTGGTTAAAATAGATAAAATTAGAGATGTGAAGAAATATAGTTGCTATATTGTCCAGGGCACTGTAAATGATGCCCCCCACACCATTGAAGGAGGACATGTTATTTTTTCTTTAAAAGATAGTTCTGGTGAAGTAGAATGTGCAGCATATGAGCCTACCAAAAACTTTAGAGATACTGCAAGGAAACTGATCAAAGGGGATGAATTAATCGTTTACGGAGGTATTGGTAATATGGGCACTTTAAATATGGAAAAATTTATTATTCAACATTTAAATGACCTTTACCAGGAAAAAAATCCTATATGCAGTTGTGGGAAAAGAATGAAATCTGCGGGTAAAGGTAAAGGTTTTAAATGTACAAAATGTGGCATAAAACTTCGTGAAGGTTCAAAAATTCGAGTGGAAGTTGAAAGAGATTTAGATAAAGGATGTTATGAGGTACCTCCATCAGCTCGCCGACATTTAAGTAAACCATTGGTAAGATTTTACAGATAAGCCTATAAATTCTTTTATATTAACTAACTACTTTTAATATTTCTTTTATTTATTTATTTTAAATATAATTATTATAAAATTATTATAATTAGAAAATATGAGTTATAGATCTTCTAAATCTATTCTAGTTTAAGTAATGGAGGATTTTTCCAGTTAATTATGGCATGAAATCAAAAGATTTATCCTATAACTATCTTATTTTAGGATAATGATAACTGAAAATTTCGCAGATTTTATTATCTCTAATTCCTATTCTAAAATTCCAGAGGATATTATTGAGAAAGCTAAAACCTGTTTTATTGATTTTCTAGGAATTTCACTTAAGGGTTCCCAAATGAAAAGTGGTTCCATAATTAAGGAAATAATTGGGGAAGGTGATGAGTCCACGGTAATTGGTACAAAAAAGGCCTATGCAATGGATTCTGCACTTGCTAATGGAATTTTTGCCCATTCTATGGATTTAGATGATGGACATCGTTTTGCACAGCTTCACCCAGGGGCATGTGTAATACCTTCTGCGATGGCGATTTCTGAATCCCAAAATAGAAGTGGCAAGGACTTTTTAACTGCATTAGTTGTTGGTTATGAATTGGCATTGGTTTTAGGCATGTTAGTAAATCCTATTCATCGAAATAAAGGTTTTCACTCTACAGGGACTTGTGGAACCTTTGGAGCTGCAGGAGCAGCTGCTAAAACATTAAATCTTAATAAAAATGAAATATCAAATGCTCTGGGTATTGCAGGCACTCAGGCATGCGGACTTCTGGAATCTGATCATTTTGGCAGTATGGCTAAACATCTCCATGCAGGTAAAGCCGCACAATCTGGTGTTCTTTCTGTACTGATGGCGAAAAAAGGCTTCACAGGAGCAAAAAGTATATTAGAAGGTAATGAAGGATTTTTAAATGCAATGGTCGGTTTTGATCAATTAAATTTAGATCAATTAGAAAATCGGATGGAGCTGGGGAATTATCATATTAAAGATGTATACTTTAAGAAATATCCTGTGTGTCGACATATACATTCCAGTTTAGATGCTCTTTTTTTTATTATCAATAAAAATAATATCGCATATGAAAATATTGAAGAAATAGTAGTAAAAACCTATAAAATAGCTTCCCAACACAATAATTATAGACCTTCTACTATGGAAGCTATTCGTCAGAGTCTGCCAGTAAGTATGGCTTTGGTTGTACGGGGTGTTAATTTGGATCTGGTGGATATAACTAACCATCAAATGGATCCGGAAATAACAGAAATGGCGGATAAAATTATCATAAAAGAAGAAAATGGATTAGAAAGTCTTTATCCTGAAAAAAGGCCTTCCAGAGTAATTTTAAAAACTAAAAACCAGATTTATGATAAAACATTTTATTTACCTCAGGGGGAACCTGAAAATCCATTCCAGCGGACGGATATATTTGAAAAATTTTTTAAATTAAATCCAAAGGTGGATATGGATGTTTTAACAATTATAGATGATATTGAAAAGTATAAAATGCAAGATGTTATGGAAATCATAAACCAGGAATTTATAGGTGCATATTGATATTTTTAATAATTAATTGGTTTAATATCAGGTGATTTTATGGATACGAAACGTTTTTTAACTTCAGTAGGCATTAACAAAGAGGATAACACATTGAATCATTCCCCTAAGAGATTTCCCGACCGGGCCCAATATCGATTTGAGGTGCCAGGGATACAAAAACCGCAGGCCATGCTGGCTTTAATGGATGCAGTAATTGAACATGATCTTACCATCCACAGAGTTACGCAGACTAAAGGCATAATGCTACTTAGTGATCAGGAAATTGAAGAAATGGTGGATATTGCCTATGATCATAGTGTGGAACTTTTTTTAAGTGTAGGGCCACGAGCTACATATGATACCAGTGCATCCGCAAGAACTACCGAAGGGGCCAGAATTGGCTACCGTCTTAGAGGCTATGATAACCTTTATTATGCTATTGAAGATGTGAAGAGAGCCATCCACTTTGGTGTTAGAGGTATTGTAGTATATGATGAGGGATTGTTATGGATTTTGGGTAAAATGCGCCAAGAAGGTGAAATTCCATGTGACGCGCATTTAAAAGTCTCAGCACACACTGGACATGGCAATCCGGCTTCGGCGAAGCTTTTAGAAGGAATTGGTGCAGATTCATTTAACCCGGTCCGTGATCTTCAAATAAATATGATCTCTGCTTTGAGGGATGCGATAAATATCTCTATAGATATCCATACTGAAAACCCCCAATCTTCTGGTGGATTTATTCGGCATTATGAGGTTCCAGATATAATAAAAATAGCTTCTCCAGTATATCTGAAAACTGGAGGTGCGGTTGCTGCACATCATGGATGGGATACAACCGAAAAACAAGCAAAGGAACGTATAGGGCAGGTTGCACTGGTTCAGAGCATGATTGATAGATATTATCCTGATGCTAAAATCTCAGAAAAAGGAGCTAGAGATCTGGCCATCCCCAAAAAATGAGTATTTAGTTGAATTTTTATTTATAACAATTCTGGAAAGGATTTAATATATACAATTTAATATGATTATTTAATAGAATTTTATTAATACTGGAGAGAAGTCATGAGTCTTATTGAAATAATAAAAGAGGGGGTTATTGAAGCAAGCACTTCCTTTCGAAGTGATCAATTCAATGCTTATAAACGAGCTCTGGAGAATGAAGAAAATGAAAATTCTTCATTTTTTTTAGAACTTTTAATTGAAAATGCAGAAGTCGCAAGTAATAAAAAAGCTCCTCTTTGTGATGATACTGGTATTCCTCATGTATTAATAGAAATTGGAGAAAATACTCCGTTTCCTATTAATTTCTTTGACGATATAAATATGGGAATAGCTAAAGGTTTGAGAGAATTGCCAGCAAGACCTATGGCAGTTAAAGGGAATGAAATTGAAAGGTTAGAACAAATTAAAGGTTTATATGATGATCCAGCTAAATTAGTTCCTCCCTCTTTTATACTTGAAAAAATGGATGGTGAAGGTATTAATATTCATTTGCTCATGTTAGGTGGAGGTCCTGAAATGAGGTCTCGTACTTATAGAGTTTTCCATCAGCGAAATAATAGAAAAGTATTTGAGGAAGTTGTAACATGGTTGAAATCAGAGGTTCCAATGCTAGGGTGTACTCCATGTATTCCGGCTGTGGGCATTGGTAGAACTCATTTTGAAGCTACATCATTAATGCTTAAAGCTATGGCTTATGGAAATTTAGATAAGCAAAATGAATTTGAAAAAATAGTAACTAATGCTCTAAATACACTAAATGTAGGTACAATGGGTATTGGTGGGTCTGTTACTGCACTAGGGTCTTTTATTAATATTGGTCCTCAAAGGGCTAGTGGAGTACGAATTGTTTCTGTACGCCCATGTTGTTGTGTAGAACCACGGAGAGCTTCTATCTGCTTAAATCTGGATAAATTGACAGATTAACACATTGTATTTTTTCGAAATTGTAGGAGTGATATATGATGGCTATTGGTAGGGAAAAATTAGAAAAAATGTTTAAAATCAGTAATTTAAAATGGAGAACCGCCATTACTAAGGTTGAACCTAACAAAATTATCACAAGAGGATACCCTCAAGAAGATTTGATTGGTAATATATCATTTCCAGAAATGGTTTTTATTCTTTTAAAGGGAGAATTACCTGAAAAAAATGAATCAAAAATGTTAGAATCTGTTTTAATTTCATTTTGCGATCATGGTATCACCCCTCCTAGCACTCAAACTGCCAGAATAATGGCTTCGGCAGGTTCACAGCTTCCAGCATGTATAGCGGGGGGATTATTAGCTTTTGGTGAAAATCATGCTGGAGCGATAGAAAAAACGATGAAACTCCTTCAAGAAGGAATTGAACGCTCAAAGGACCGAATAGAAGATATTGCTCATGATTTAGTTAATGAGCTAATTGCAACAGAAGAAAAAATACCTGGTTTTGGACATAGATATCATAAAGCTGATCCTAGAGCTCCACGACTAATAGAGTTAGCCAAGGAGAATGATTGTTTAGGTATACACACTGAACTGGCACTAGCAATAGATAAATTATTATCTGATTTAAAAGGCATAAAGATGAATATTGATGGTGTTAATGCGGGGATTTTATCAGATCTGGGTTTTGATTGGAGAACCGGTACGGGTATTTTCATGATCGGAAGACTTCCTGCAATTATTTCCCATGTTTATGAAGAAAAAACCAGAGAAGAACCTTTTAGAAAGTTTTTTGATATTGATGAGATATATTATGATGGAATGGAGGATAAGAGGATATTAGACTAATTTAATGGATATTTGGGAATATTTACTAATTTATAATAAGTTTATATATTTTTTAATACTTATTTCTAAATTGATTAAAAATAATAAGATCTTATTTTATAGGAATAGGTTCAAATATATATGAAGATTAAATAGTAAAAGATAAATATAATCGTTAATAGATTTTGCATAAACCATGGTGATTCAAATGATAACGATATCGGAAGCCATTACCACGATAAAAAAAGCAGAAAATGATGCTGATAAGCTAATAGAAGATTCGAAGCAGAAATCTTCAGAAATGATAGAAGAAGCTAAGGAAAAATCCAAAGAAATTATTGAAAACGCCAAAAGTGAAGCCGGTGATGACGCTGAAAAGATAATTTTTGATGCTGAAACAAAAGCCAAAAAAGAATCTTACCAAATATCTAATAAAGCCACTGAAGCATTGGAATTAACAAAAAATAAGACAATCAATAAAGTTGATGAATCCGTGACTATAATTGTTAAAAGCGTTCTATAGTGATACTATGTTTATGCCAGCAAAGATGCACAAACTAAAAATAATAACCCTGGACAAACATGCTGATTCCGCGGTAAATGCCCTACATGAAAAGGGAATTGTGCAGATTCATGACATTTCAGAACGTATTCAACAAGATGCTGAATGGAATCTAATTTTAAATCCTTCTAAAGCAACCCAATATACCAGTAAAATTTCTTCTCTTTTAATGAAAACAACAGGAATTGTTGATTTTTTGGGAACTGTAAGTAAAAGTGATAAAAGTATCCTGGACACAATAAAAGGCTTTATAAGCCCGGAAGTGCCACCTAAGATGGAAGTTCAGGAACTCAGCACTGAAAAACTTATAGATAAAGCAGAATCTTTACTGGGTGAGGTTGAACTTAAAACCAAGGCACTTGAAGAAAGTTTGAGTAAACTCGATTCTGAAAAAAATGAACTGACCAACGGGATAA
Organism: Methanobacterium sp. BRmetb2; assembly: GCA_003491285.1. Lineage (NCBI taxonomy): Archaea > Methanobacteriati > Methanobacteriota > Methanobacteria > Methanobacteriales > Methanobacteriaceae > Methanobacterium > Methanobacterium sp. BRmetb2. Next base: position 531,873 of record CP022705.1, on the reverse strand, counting down.
ATGTTTCCCAGAAACTTGAAAAATTTGATATTGATCTAGGTGACTTAGAAAAAACCAAATATACATCTGTAATAGCCGGTAAATTATCTTCAGATGCTTATGATAAATTTTTAACTGAATCTAATGCAGTTACTGATAAGATACTTGTTCTAAAAGCTGATCAAGATAATGATAAAAATGATAAAACCTTAATTATTATTACTTTAGCCGAATTCGGCGAAAAGATATCTTCTATTTTAAGAAAACTCGAATTTGAACGGTTTGAAGTTTCTGGAATTTCTGGTAAACCTGAAAAAGTAATAAAAGAATCAGAAAGTAGAATAAAAGATATTGAAATTGATAAAGAAAAAATTCTCCATGAACTGGCCGATGTAGCATCAAAATGGAGATATGATCTTCTAGTTCTAAAAGAAGAATTAGAAATAGAAAAAGAACGAAATGAAATTTTCTCTTCTTTTGGGGAAACAGAGAATACAGTAATGTTAGAAGCATGGGTTCCTGAAAAGAAGTCTCAGGAAGCTCTTAAAATTATAGATGAATCAACTGATGGCCATTCAGTTGTGGAAATGGAAAATCCCGAGGGTGAGGAAATTCCAGTCCATCTTGATAATCCTAGATTTGCCAAACCTTATCAACTCTTTGTGGAAATGTATTCCCCACCAAGTTATAAAGAAATTGATCCAACAATTCTGGTTGCCATTGTATTCCCCTTTTTCTTTGGTTTTTGTTTAACAGATGCGGGATATGGAGCAGTGATTGCCCTGGCAGGGTTTATAATTTTCAGAGGATTGGGAAAAGTTAATAGTGGAATGCGTAAAATTGGGCTGGTTCTTATTGCTTGTGGTGTATGGGCTGTAATTTTAGGTCTTTTGACCAATAGTTTGTTGGGAGACTTTTTCCCCAGATTCTTTGGATTGCAACTCCCTACAGTAATTGCACCTATTGATTCGTTTAAACATCCAGAAAACATATTAATCCTGGCTTTAATTGTAGGTGTCATTTATACTACAATTGGTCTGGTTATAGGGGCCTACAACAATATAACTAGAGGAGAAGTAAAAGAAGCAATGGGTAATCAGATTGTATGGCTTGTAATGCTACTGGGAGTTGGATTATTAGCCGCATCGTTCCTGTACAATATAGGTTCAATTTACATTGGTGGTGCAGTAATTGCTGTGGCATTCGTGATGTTGTTGTACTTCAACAAATTGTTTGGACTGATGGATGTTTCAGGATTCCTTGGAACTATTTTGTCTTACGCCAGGTTGTTAGCATTGTGTTTGGCAACTGGTGGTATAGCCATGACAGTGAACATCTTGACAGGTCTCCTTGGAGAGATGATTCCTTATGTAGGATTTATCATTGCACCTATAATATTTGTGTTAGGACACATTGCCAATGGTGCTTTCCAAACACTTGGAGCATTTATTAACGCTCTTCGTTTGCATTATGTTGAATTTTTCAGTCAGTTTTACATCGGCGGAAGCTCTAAATTCAGAGCATTTCGTGCAAAAAGAAAATTAACAAAGATAGTTAGGAGTAATTAGGAGGTAAAATAAATGGTAGAAATTGTTTTAGGTACAGCTTTAGCAGCAATAGGCGCAGGAATAGCCGTTGGATTTGCTGGATTAGGTTCAGGTTTAGGTCAAGGTATTGCAGCAGCCGGAAGTGTAGGTGCAGTTGCAGAAGATCCAGATATGTTTGCTCAGGGAATTCTGTTTACTGCGTTGCCAGAGACACAGGCTATTTACGGTTTCTTGATTGCTATATTGCTCATGGTATTCGGTGGAATCCTTGGAGGATAATCAGATGAGTTCCGGGGCAGAAAAAATAGTATCAAGCATATTATCTGATGCTCAAGGTGAAGCTGATGCTGTAATTCAAGAAGCTGAAACAGAAGCGACATCAATTATTTCCGAGGGCGAGGAACAAGCCAAAATGGAGAAAGAAAAAATAATTGATGATGCTAAAAAACAAGCTAATATGAAATATCAGCAGATAATCTCTGAAGCCAAGATGAACTCCAGGAGAATGGAGTTGGAAGGGCGAGAAGAGGTAATTGATCAGGCTTTTACCAAAGCTGAAGAAGAATTAAGAAAAATTGCTTCAAGTTCTTCTGCAGAATATCTCGAATCATTAAAAAATATAGTAAAAGAAGCTTCAACTGAAATTGGTGGAGGGGACCTTCTTGTTCTTTTAAAAGAAGAAGATGTCTCCAAAATAAAAGATTCTTTATCTGATATTGGTAAAGAAGTTGAAACTGCCACTGGTAGTAAAACAACTCTTGATATAGGGGATAATATTAAAACCATTGGTGGAGCAATTGTTAAAACTAAAAATGGCGAAATAGAGGTAAACAATACTATCGAGGCAAGGATGCAGAGGTTTAAAAAAGCTCTAAGATCAGAAGTTGCACGAGTACTGTTTGAATAGGGAGGAGACAACATGGCAGAAAGCATTACAGCAATAGTGACTTCCCTAGGATTCTCCTCAATTGAATCTTTTTTAGGACTTATATTTTTAATTGGAGCTGTAATTGGAGTTATAGTTGTAATAGTAACAATTAAACCGGTTTTGGATACTTTTCCTTATGCATATCCTAATGCAAGGGTAAGAGCGAGGATAGGACGATTGTTTACAGAAAAGCAATTTTCTGAAATAATTGAGGCTGATAATCTGGAAGAAGTCAAAAATTATTTACGAGGAGTGCCCGAATATGCTCAATATGTGGATAAGTTTCCTCTTGAAAAAGCATTGGACTCACAACTCGCAGAAACCTATGATCTTCTTGCACGAATAACTCCTGGGAGTATTAAACCGACCTTCAGAGCTTTACTTAAAAAATGGGATATCAAAAATATTAAAAGTATTCTCACAGCCAAAGAAGTAGGTTTGAGTAGAGAAGCTACATTGGATCTTATGGTACCATTTGGAGAAATCAATGATTTATTGGAAAAATTAGTGGATGCTAAAGATGTTACAGAGGTAATAACCGGACTTGAAGGTACTGAATATGCTCAAGTCCTTGAGGATGCACTTAACGATTACAAAGAGAAGGGAATGTTACTACCTTTAGAGGCAGCACTGGACAAATATTACTTAGATAATCTAATGATAGCAGTTGCAAATCCATCTGATGATAGTACAACTATATTAAACACATATATCGGTACTCAAGTTGATTCAACTAATCTGAAAATCATTTTAAGAGCTAAATTAGATGGCTTAAAATATGATGACATCCAACCATACATGATAACCAAAGGTTATCAAATACGAGAATGGAAATTAAAAGATTTAATGGAATCAGAAGATGTTCCTGGTGTAGTTAGTAGTTTGGAAAGTACAGATTATGCTAATATTATGGCTGAAGCACTTTCTGAATACAATGCAACTGGTTCCATTGCACCATTTGAAACTGCATTAGATAAAAATGTGGTGAAAATTGCCAAAAATCTTTCAACCAAAAAACCATTTGGAGTTGGACCGATTATTGCATTTTTAAGCAGAAAAGAGATTGAAATTAAAAATTTAAAAGTAATTGTTCGTGGAAAAAGGGAAGTAGGTTTTCCTGTTTCTAAAATTAAGGAGATGTTGATATGAGTTCAGCTATTGCAATACTAGCAGATCCAGATACAGTAACTGGATTTCGTCTGGGAGGAGTAAAAGACGCATACCCAGTAGCTAACAAGGAAGAAGCAGAGAATACATTAAAAGATCTCATAAAAAAGGATTTTTCTATTATTATAACTACAGAGAAAATTGGAGATGAATTAAGAGAAACGATTGATAAATTCACCAAGTCAAGCGCATTACCTATGATAATTGAAATACCCGATAAAACAGGCCCAACGGAAAGAGCAACAGACCCAATGGGCGAACTTATAAAAAGAGTAATTGGGGTTGAGATGGTAAAATGATTACAAAAGGAAAGATAATTAAAGTAGCGGGACCAGTTATCGTCGCAGATGGTATGAAAGGTACCCAGATGTATGAGATGGTTAAAGTCGGTGATGACAAGTTAATTGGAGAAATAATTGAACTTGAAGGCGACACAGCTACCATCCAAGTATACGAAGAAACTGCAGGTATGAAACCTGGAGAGATAGTGGAAAGTACTGGAGGACCACTTTCAGTGGAATTAGGGCCGGGAATTATGGGATCCATCTTTGATGGTATTCAAAGACCTCTAGAAACCATTAAACTAAAAACTGGCGATTACCTTGAAAGAGGGGTGGATGTTCCATCATTACCTAAAGATAAAAAATGGAAATTCATGCCAAAACTCAGTGCTGGTGACAAAGTAGAAGGTGGAGACCTTTTAGGAGAGGTTCAGGAAACATCTGCTGTACTACATAAAATCATGGTTCCACCAAACATATCTGGAACCATAAAAAGTATTGCATCTGAGGGAGAATACACAGTAGAAGAGGACATTGCAGAAATTGAAACTTCTAAGGGAATTGAAAAAGTTCAAATGATGCAGAAATGGCCAGTAAGGGTTGGAAGACCGTATGTAACCAAATTGGACCCAGATATACCTTTAGTCACAGGCCAACGAGCTCAGGATACATTTTTCCCTGTAGCTAAAGGTGGAACAGCAGCTATACCCGGTCCATTTGGATCCGGAAAAACTGTAACCCAACAACAACTTGCAAAATGGGCGGACGCTGATATTATTGTATACGTAGGATGTGGAGAACGTGGTAACGAGATGACCGAAGTTCTTAAAGAGTTCCCTGAACTTGAAGATCCGAAAACAGGTAAACCATTAATGGACAGAACTGTTCTTATTGCAAACACTTCAAACATGCCAGTAGCAGCGAGAGAAGCTTGTGTATACACTGGAATTACTATCGCCGAATATTTCAGAGATATGGGATACGATGTGGCTGTAATGGCAGATTCAACATCCCGATGGGCCGAAGCTATGAGGGAAATTTCTGGAAGATTGGAAGAAATGCCTGGTGAGGAAGGATACCCTGCATACTTGGCTTCAAGATTAGCACAATTTTATGAAAGAGCAGGTCGAGTAAACACTATTGGAACCGAACAAAAAGTTTCATCTGTATCTGTTGTGGGAGCAGTATCACCACCAGGTGGTGACCTATCAGAACCAGTTACTCAAAACACTCTACGTATATGTAAAGTTTTCTGGGCACTGGACGCGTCTCTAGCAGATAAACGTCACTTTCCATCAATAGACTGGTTACAAAGTTATTCATTATATGTGGATAGTGTAGAAGGTTGGTGGGATGCACAAGTTGGTGAAGATTGGAGAAAAACTCGTGACGAGGCAATGGTTCTCCTACAAAAAGAATCAGAACTACAGGAAATTGTACAATTAGTTGGACCAGACGCATTGCCAGATAGGGAAAGAATAACCCTAGAAAGTACTAGGATGATCCGGGAAGACTTCCTCCAGCAAAATGCATATCACGAAGTGGATACCTATTGTTCATCTTCCAAACAGTATCAAATGCTTAAAACAATTATGATGTTCCATGAAAAGGCCACTGAAGCTTTAGATCGAGGAGCACCTTCTGATGAAATTATTGCATTAACTGTTAAAGAAGACATAGGAAGAATGAAATTTATACCTGAAGCAGAATTTGAGGAGAAGGTTAAAGAAATCCAGGATAAAATTGTAAAACAGACTAGTGAGGTATGAAAATGAAAGCCAATATTAAAACAAGGGAATATACAACTGTTTCTGAAGTTGCCGGACCTCTCATGATTGTAGAGGGTGTTGAAGGAGTTGCTTACAACGAAATAGTTGATATTGAAACACCTTCTGGTGAGAAGAGAAGAGGACAAGTCCTGGAAGTTAAAGAAGATTTAGCAGTTATACAAGTTTTTGAAGGAACTCGTGATCTGAACACTGCTACCACTAAAGTAAGATTTACTGGTGAAACAGCAAAAATCGGTGTTTCATTAGATATGATGGGCAGAATCTTTAATGGTACAGGAAAACCAATAGACGGCGGACCAGAAATCATACCAGAAAAAGAACTTGACATTAACGGGAACCCTATGAATCCATCTGCCAGAGAATTTCCCGCAGAATTCATCCAAACCGGTATATCAACAATAGATGGAATGAACACCCTGGTAAGGGGTCAGAAATTACCAATCTTTTCTGGATCTGGATTGCCACACAACGAACTGGCAGCACAGATTGCAAGGCAAGCAAAGGTACTGGCTGAAGAAAGTGAATTTTCAGTTATATTTGCAGCTATGGGTATCACTCACGAAGAAGCAAACTACTTCATGAGAGATTTTGAAAGAACAGGTGCACTGGAAAGAGTAACTGTTTTCATGAACCTAGCTGACGACCCTGCAATTGAAAGGATCATTACACCTAGGATGGCATTAACTACTGCAGAATATTTGGCATTTGAACATAACATGCACGTACTGGTTATATTAACTGACCTTACTAACTACTGTGAAGCACTCAGGGAAATATCTGCTGCACGTGAAGAGGTACCTGGAAGAAGAGGTTACCCTGGTTATATGTACACTGATTTAGCCAGTATATACGAAAGAGCTGGACGTATTGTAGGTAAAGAAGGTTCAATTACTCAGATGCCTATACTGGTTATGCCTCAAGATGATATTACTCATCCAATTCCTGATCTAACTGGATATATTACTGAAGGACAGATTGTTTTAAGCAGAGACCTGCACCGTAAAGGTATTTACCCTCCAGTAGACGTACTTCCTTCACTATCTAGATTGATGAGTGGTGGAATTGGTGAAGAAAGAACCCGTGAAGATCATAGTGGTGTTTCTGACCAATTGTATTCGGCTTACGCAGAAGGCCGTGATTTAAGAGACTTGATGGCAGTAGTAGGTGAAGAAGCACTTACTGAACGTGACAGGAAATTCTTAAGTTTCGCTGATGAGTTTGAAAATCAATTTATCACTCAAAGTAGGGATGAAGATCGTTCTATACAAGAAACATTAGATCTTGGATGGCAATTATTAGGTCTTCTACCAGAAACTGAGCTTAAGAGGGTTAGAGAGGAACATATTCCTAAATACCACCCTGATTATAAATAATCCTATTCCTATTTTTTAATAGAGGGATAAAATGGCACAAGAGATGATAGAAGGGATTAATCCAACACGGATGGAACTTCTAAAACTGAAAGATAGGGAAAAATTGGCTGTTAAAGGCCACAGTCTCCTTAAAGAAAAAAGAAACGCACTTATCATGGAATTTTTCAACATCTTAGAAAGGGTCAAAGGATCTAGAGAAAATGTTGAAGAAAAATTGAAGGAAGCATTTGAAGATTTAACTGCCGCTCAAATCGTGATGGGAGATTTGGCTGTAGAAAAGGCTGCAATGACTGTTAAAGAGTCTATAGAAGTCGATATAGAATCCAGAAGTGTTATGGGTGTAGTTGTTCCTTTGATTGATTCTAAAGCAGCTGAGAGAACTATGGTGGAACGAGGATATGGTTTTGTTGATACTTCAGTTAAGGTTGACGAGGCAGCCCGTAAATTTGAGGAGTCAGTAAAACTTATCATTGAACTTGCAGAGATTGAAAAAACTATAATTCTACTTGCTGGTGAGATCGAATCAACAAAAAGAAGAGTTAACGCCCTGGAACATATAATTATTCCAAGATTAGAGAACACAGTCAAATACATTGAAATGCGTCTTGAAGAAATGGAAAGAGAGAATTTCGTAAGATTAAAGATGATTAAAAAAGCAATGGAGATGTAATTTATGGTAAGAATTATAACCAGATTAGGTGAGATTAAAAAAACTCAAGAAGCATACCACTCAGCTTTAGTTGATTTTAATATAGGCACTATTTCTGGAAATTTACGGGCCATAATTGCAGACGACGATGTTGAAGTAGAATCTGGTGATGTAACTCCAATTAAAATCCAAAAGGTTCCCTTACCTGCAAATCACATTTGTTATATGTGTGCCTATGCTGCCAATGGTTTGGGACATCCTATTGCTGCTGGTGAAGAAACGCCTCTACCTATTAGTATGGATCGCACAGCTGATCATGCAACTTTTGTTGCAGCAATAGATGGAGAAATTAGAAAGGGCGATCTTCTCGGTGTTTTGATATTACTTCCGATTGAACTCATCCATTAATCTTCTATTTTTTTATTACTTTAAATTCTTCTTTTATTCTTTATTTAACACATTTTAAGATCTAGACTATTTAAATTACCAAATTTTTTTCCTGAAAGTTTTTAAAATTATATAATGTTTTAAAGTTATATATTTTATAAATCTTTAATGGGGGATGAGTTCATGGCACCACATTGTGATACTATGGATGGTCCGGTTGTTACCGCGGCTGAAATTGCACTTGAAATGGAGAATATAAATTATGTCCTTCCTTTTGTTTCCAAAGAATCTGAAAAAGAATTAGGATATGCTTTTGACAAGACATTAATGGTAAGAGAATTAAGTGAAGATGCTGCAGAAATTGCAGACTACTGGTTTTTTGAGACTGCTGTAAGATTACATAGAAAAGATGAGGACAAACCGTATAACGGCCTTAAACCAGCGGATCTTGACTGGGGTCCTGTAATAAAAAAAGCTGAAGAAGCGGTAGAATCAGAAGATCCATCGCAGATAATCCAATTTTTGTCTAATACTGTTGAAGAGGCACTAAATAAAAGATTTGTTAATGTAGTCCAAAAGAAGGATTATGATTTAAATGATGTGGAAGCTGCTAGAGAATATACAAAGGCCATGTTAAATTTTGTTTTATTTTCTAATGACCTGTACAAATGGATAAAAAAAGAGTAAAACTAATTACTATAACAAAAAGAAACTTTGAATCATTTTATTTTACCTAAAACGTTCCTTCATATAATCGGATTGAGCTATTTTTGCTTCTTTAATCTGTTCCAACAAATGGTCAATCTGATATTTTAGGTTATAATAAGGGTCTAATTGTGATTCTTTCTTTTTATCAAATTTTTTCATTTCTTTTGTTCTATTCTTGCGTGGTGACCCACGATTCAATATGTTTAAAAAACCGCTGTTATTGTTGTTGGGGGAATATTTTTCTATGATAAGTCTTCTCTCTTTTAGATATTCTAATTCAATTGATCTAATATCATCTGAAATTAATTTTCTCAATTCAATTAAAATTTTTTCACGTTTCTTCAATTCGGTTAAAATCTGTCTGGATTCAGCAATGGATGATGCCTCAATTTCAATATTTGTTATTTCTACAATTAAATTATGATAATCATCTACGCTATATTTCATTACTTAACCTTCTAAAAGAGTTTAATTACAAAATAGCAGAATTATCTGAAAAATAGTTACTGCTCAATATTAATGATAATTTTCATTATTTTGTCTTCAATTTCACAAATAGTATTGATTTCCTTGTTTTCTTTGCCCATATCTCTAATTTTATATAAAACATTGGTTAAAGATGTTATATTAAATAAACCCGTTTTATTTTCTGGTTTAGATGATATAAGTAATATTATAACACTCCCATCTTCTATTTGGACATTGTAATTTATTGCATTTATATATATGGAGTCTGAAAGTCTTAAAAGGAGTTTTATGTATTTTATGGAAAGTCCACTCTTACTGATAATATCTTTAATTTTATCATTTTCTCTGCACTGTTCTATATCAATATCCACTAATATCACCAATTTCTATTATCTAAATTATTGAATATAAAATTTAGTATTACTATTTGAATTAAGTTTTACAATTATAAAGGTAGATATGGCTTCTTAATAATATTTAAAATAACAAATTTTCTAAAAGTATCTTAAATCCTATTCCAATTAGGATTATACCTCCTAATATTTCTATTTTATTTTCAAACAAACGACCAACGCTTTTGCCAAGATAAACACCTAAAAATGATAGTATGAAGGTTATCAGTCCTATGATAAGTATGGGTTCGATTATAGGTGTGTTCATAACAGCAAAGGTCACACCCACAGCAAAGGCATCAATACTGGTGGCAATAGAAAGGATTAATAGTTCTTTAAATGAAAAAAAAGGGCACACCTCATCATCTGCCATGCAAATACTTTCATAAATCATTTTTATACCTATAATGTTGAGTAAAATAAAGGCAACCCATGGTGCAACTGTTGAAATTATTATTTGCAATTGTAAACCAGAAATCCATCCTAAAACAGGCATGAATCCCTGAAAAAATCCAAATAATATTGCAATTATTAACGCATGCTTAATTTGACATTTCCAGGCCAATCCCCGTGTTATGGAAACACTAAACGCATCCATGGCCAATCCAATCCCTAGTAAAATTTCTATAATAAAATCCATATTTATTTTTCCTAAATAGATTTATTTATAAAATCAGTTCTTCAAATTGTTTTGGAGCTAAGTTCAATTAAATCTTCTAAAATTATCTTCTTGATTCATGAATTCTATATTTTTTTCTAAAAAATCTTCATAAATTATGGAAATATTATGTAAAATCAAAATATTAAATATGTGAGAATGATTAAAAGTTCATTAAATGAAAGATATTGATCGTGCTGACAGGTTAATTAAAAAGCAGATAATGAGTTTAAACCGACATCTACCTAAAAGTCGAAAGAAGTTAAGTGAACTCTTAAAGGAAGAAAAACCCCATGTTACTGGTACAGATGGCACCAGACATAGATTCAAATGGGAGGAACTGGAAAGACTTTCAAAAATGATCCCAGAAAGTGATCACAGCCGATTGAAACTCCCTATTTATATTGAAATAGGATCTGATAAATCAGGCGCCAGGATATCTGGCAAATTAGAGTGTGAAATAGTTACTAAAATCTTAGATATTCAGTCTGAGAAGAATGAAATTTTTATATACCGCCCCGATATAAAGATTGTAAGAATGGAACTTCCAACAACAACTCAATATATTTTCTTAGTGAGGTGAACAAATGACCATAGACCCTATTGAAGACTTATTAAAAGATCCTGATAGAAGAGCCAAAATCTATCTAATTGCTGCAGGATTAATGATAGTTTCAACAATTCTTATAACTGTTGGTACAATAATATTTATTATAAGTGTGTTGGGAATAATTTAATCCAATTAATCTTAATAATGTTTCAGATGATTTAATCTAATCATTTTAAAGTTCTCTTTATAATTTAAAAAAATAAACTAATCTCTTTGTATTGATTTTTATGTTTAATTAGCTTCGTATTTTTCAAGACCGCTGTAAACTCTCTCCACAGTTTTTTTTGCTGAATAGATGGCGTCTTCCAGTATTGGGCTGCTTTGGAGTACAGTTGCAACTGGTTCATTTTTTTCGATTATAACTTGTGGATGGGGTAAGTCGTAAACACCTTTAAAATTAATATCCCGTACAATTGATCTATTTCTTGCAAATACAATCATTTTAACAGCAAATTTCTGGGGTTTTGGCAGGTTTATTAAATTTCCTTCACATGCCTGCAAGTGGGCATCTACCATATTTATTCCCAGAGACGATTCAGCACATTCAAAGGTTCCCTGGAAACGAGGATTTACTTCAATGATCTTCAATTCTCCGTGGTCATAGATCATATCCACACCATTCGATCCCTGGAGAGATAGGTATTCTACAAGCTCTTCAGCAGTTTCTTTAATCTCTGGATAATCAATGTAGGGAACCATATTTCCACAGTATCCCCATTGATCTTTTTGTCCTAAGCCCTTTACTCCAATTAACTGCTTACTGGTGAAAATTGTTTTGGCTTCACCTCTTACTGAAAGTACCGATGCACTTATATTATCTCCTGGCACGTACTCTTGAAGAATCATGTCATTTAATAAATTTTCCCTGTTGAAAACGTCAATTTCACTAATTCCAGCACCACCACAACCATACAGTGGCTTTAAAATAAACTTTTTATCTTTATTATCATCGGTAATTTCTTTTATTTCATGAAAATTAGATACTAAAAATGTTTCAGGGACTTTGAATTTGTTTTTAATTTTCTTGTAGAATTTGAACTTATTTTCCACGTGTTCTGTCTTAGCATTGCCTTTTATTTTTTCTTTAGGAAAGATTTTAGGCAGCACTCCAGAATTATAAAGTATATAATCTACACTATCCACATATTCTGCTACATATTCTGCCAGAGAAACCGGGTCAAAAGTGTCTTCCAGTTTTCCACATGATTTATAGGGTTCTGGTTTTAGGTTGCAGTGGGTGTGGTCTGAACATTCTAGCAGATCTTGGGTGCAGAAATGTTCCACAGAATAAACTTCATATCCTAATTTCTTTGCAGAGCAGGCTAAAGCTCGCGTATTTGTCCCAACAACTAAAATTTTGGCCATTTAAAAACCTTATAGGTTAAAGGGATAGTCCCGAGCGGAGTCGAACCGCCGTCGCCGGGTCCAAAGCCCAGCAGGATTACCACTACCCCACGGGACTAAAGCGATAATCTAAAACTAATTGATATCCACATAATGCGGCAATCTGGATATTTAACTAATATCATATTTAAACTTATCGGATGATTTTATTGTAAATACACCTCTAAAAATAAACTTTTCTTTAAATTCGTTTATTCTTTTGATTTTCCAGAATAGTTAATTTTGACTAGTATTTAACCTTTAATAACTTAATCAGAGTTGGAATGGTTTTTTAAAGCTGATTGAAAATCATTTTTTTATTTAAATTTTTACCTAAAATAATATTCTTTGAATTTTTAAAAATTAAAAATAATTTTGTATGGTTCAAGATCGAAAAGTATATAAGTATATACTTATATACTTATGGTACATGTTGAGGGTGAATTCAGAAAATTGCTGTGACCTATCCAGAGAACTGGAAGAACTATTTAAAGCTCTTGGAAATATTAACAGATTATTATTAGTTTATTCTCTCACTTCAGGGGAGATAGAAATGATAAATGTTACACAAATGGCTAAAATAATGGGTTTAACTCAACCAGCCGCATCACAGCATCTTAAAATACTGAAAAACGCCAAAATACTCAGTGCCAAAAAACAGGGTAACCAGATGTATTACACCTTCAATCACAGTGCCTTAGTAAAACATAAAAAGAAAATTGATTTTTTGTTTGGATGCGTTTTAACTAAGTGCGAAATTATAGAAAAAAACAGATAATTTTTTTTATATCTGAATCATTTTCAATATTTAAAGTGAATCTACATCCACAAAATGTGGATAAAGGGGAAAATTTAGATTTATTGAATTATTTTATAAACATCATAAAAATAGTAAACCGGGTTATCGGGTGAGAATATGCAGAAAATAGATATTAACGGAGAATTGTCCGTATTAGTTATACCAGATACAGTTTTGTTACCAAAAACTAGTATGAATCTTAAAATTAGTAAAGAAATTGGCAGTGAAATATATAATCGAGCTGCAAAAGATAATTTCTACGGCATTTCATTAGGAGTAAAGGAAGGTGCCGGCCCGCCTTATGTAGAATCTGATTTTTACAGGGTTGGAACTTTAATCAAAATCAAAAATGCTAAAGAACAGAGAGATTTTTATCATATAAGTGTTGAAATATTGGAAAAGGTAGAAATTAAAGAATTTATTTCTGATGGATTAGATTACAGAGTAAAATATCAACCTATTTCAGATTTAATGGATCTGGATGAGGAAGATCAAAAAGAAATAATTAACCACATCAAATTTTTAGTTTCAGAGATAAGTGAAAATTTCAAAGGTTCAAAAACTTATCTAAAAAAGATTAATCAGTTAACTGATTTAGATGAGATAATGGCCTACGTATTTCCATACATAAGATTATCTCTTGAGGAAAAACAGGAAATATTAGAAATACATTCACTAAAAGAAAAAAGTTTAAAGTTTTTAGATCTTCTAATTGAACAGAAGGAGTCAATAAAATTCCAGATGGAGATGGCTGCTAAATTCAATGAAGAAATGAACAAAAAACACAGAGAAAACATGCTAAAAGAGCAGCTAAAAGCAATACAGGATGAGTTAAATGAATCTCAAGGAACTTCCTCTAAAAAAGATTACCGGGATTTGATTGAAGAAGCCAACATGCCTGAAGAGGTTGAAAAAGTGGCACTGGAGGAAGTAAACAAACTGGAAAGACAGGGACCGCACAGTTCTGAAGAAAACGTTATCAGAAATTATCTAGATCTATTAGTAAGCTTGCCTTGGGCCCCAAGCGATATAAAAGATATTGATATAGAATCAGCCAGAAAAGTACTGGATGAACAGCACTATGGCCTGGATAAAGTAAAAGATAGAATAATTCAACACTTAACTGTAATGAAACTAAAGAAAAACAAGCAGGGCTCAATACTTTTACTGGTTGGACCGCCAGGCACAGGTAAAACCAGTCTTGGGAAAAGTATAGCCGAAGCATTAGAAAGGGAATATGTTAGAATCAGTCTAGGTGGTGTAAAAGACGAGTCAGAAATCAGAGGTCACAGGAGAACCTACCTGGGTGCATTACCTGGCAGAATTATTCAGGGAATGAAGCGTGCTGGTGAAAAAAATCCAGTATTCATCCTGGATGAAGTAGATAAATTAATGGCTTCCTTTAACGGTGATCCGGCCAGTGCCTTACTGGAAGTGCTGGATCCTGAACAAAATAACACATTTTCAGATCATTACTTAGAAGTGCCATACGACCTATCTGATGTGTTTTTCATTGCTACGGCTAATTCACTACGAGACATACCTGGACCGCTTCGTGACCGTATGGAGATAATAGAAATAGGCAGTTATACCCTTCATGAGAAGTTCCACATAGCCAAAAATCATCTTATTGGGTTAGTACTGGAAGATAATGGATTAAAAGATAGTCAGCTTCAGATTGACGATGAAGCATTAAGAACTATTATTGAAAAGTACACCCGAGAAGCAGGGGTAAGAGGTCTTAAAAGACAACTTTCAACTGTTGCCCGTGTAGCTTCCGAAAAGATTGTTATGGGCAAAGTGGATTTACCATACGTAGTTAAAGAAGACATGCTCTATGATATGTTAGGTCATGAACTAACCCAGATCCATCAGGTAGGCAAGCAAAATCCACCAGGAGTAGTAACTGGCTTGGCTTGGACACCAGTTGGCGGTGACATCCTATTTATCGAGGGCGCTTTTATGCCAGGGACTGGAAAATTAATGCTCACTGGCCAATTAGGCGATGTAATGAAAGAATCAGCAAAAATATCACAAAGTCTAATTCGATCCAGACTGGCCTTTAACTTAAAGCAGATGGAATTTGATAAAAAAGATTTACACATACACGTACCATCAGGTGCCATTCCTAAAGATGGACCATCAGCAGGTGTAGCTTTGCTGACTACCATCGCTTCCCTGGTTACCGGCCATGAAGTTGATTCTAAATTGGCAATGACTGGTGAAATATCTCTTAGAGGAGTTGTACTACCTGTAGGTGGAATAAAAGAGAAAGTGCTTGCAGCCCACAGAGCTGGGATTAAAAGGGTGATCTTACCTAAGGATAATAAAAAAGACTTGGATGATGTCCCTGATGATGTAAAAGAAGACATCGAATTTTTACATGTGGAAACAGTGGAAGACGTCTTGAAAGAAACTATTGGTATTGACTTACCTAAACCAATCCTAATGGATATGAATTGTGACCCATTGAAAGGGGCAGGTGCGTAAATTTTAGGACAACAAAAATTTTATCCTCTCAACAGAGGATAAATTACATTTTTTTAAATTTTTCCTCTTTAGCAGGAGGATAATTAATTTTTAATTTTTAGAATTAATTCACAATTTTTTTTATAATACTATTTTTTTAATAAAATTAACAAAATCCTTATATTTACATATCTTAAAACTAATATTTAGATAAATTAATATTAATACTAATAAATTAAATTAAGTATTAATAACTATTTCATTAATTTAAGAGGGGAATTTTTATGGCGGGAGAGAAAATTTTAGTTGTAGAAGATGAAGAAATTACAGTTGAAGATTTAGTAGATACGCTAGAATTATTGGGATATGATGTTGTAGCAGCAGTGCCTTCTGGCGAAGAAGCAGTTGAAAAAGCAGGGGAGTTATTACCAGATCTAGTTTTAATGGACATTGAACTGGAAGGGGAAATAGACGGCATTATGTCTGCTAAACAAATCAAAGAAGAAATGGATATTCCTATAGTATTCTTAACAGCTTATTCTGATGAAAAAACAATTGAAAAATTGAAATTAGTAGAACCAGAGGGATACATTTTAAAGGAACCTTTCAATCTAATTTACAAACCATTCAAAGAAGACGAACTTAGAAGTGTTCTAGAATTAACTCTCCACAAATATAAATAGGGAGATTATTCTAATCTTTTAATCGTTCCAATCTTTTATATAATTATCGGCACGGATAATCTACTTAATCAGATTTATTTGTTGATAATAAATCATAAAATTAATTTTATTTTTTTGTTAACAAGATCACAGTAGTATACGTCGTGCGTAATATTCTAAAAAATACATATTTTTTTATAATAAAGATATGTTAGATATAATTTGAACTATTAACCCCTCAATAAAATGGAGTTTAAATATTATTAGTAATTAAAGTTTAAGCAACTATAATCAAGTCGTTATGATTTCAAAAAGAAAGATTACACATAAAAATTCTTTATTGTCTTTTAATTCTGCCTTAACAATTGTAATATTAGTTATTAGTGTATATGTTCTTTTTTTAATAATTTTTAGAGGTTACGGGGATATTAATCAGTTGGTAAGCTTATATTTTGTACCTGGAATAAATATTATCACTTTTTTTGTTTTAATTTATACAACTATAATTTCAAAGAGATATAATAATAATTTTTATTTTGTATGGGCTTTTTTCACTTTGGCTCAAATATTTTGGATAATGGGTGATATTCTTTGGGTTTTAAATTATTTATCTCTATTTGAACCCGTTCTTCTGGGGTTAATTTACATACCCTATTTCGCCAGATTGATGGATATGGCTATTGGATTTATGTGGATACCTAAACCTGCTTTGAATCCTTTTTTAATTAACCGGCGCAGAATAGAGATGTTAATGGTAGTTATAACTATGGCTATGTATTTATGGGCTTTTTTGATAATACCTCTTATACAGGTTACTTTAACTGATTTTATCACTTTTACCATGATGATTAATTATCAGGTCCTCTTTTTTATTCTGCTTTATTTCACCTTATTTTCAGGTATTTTCTACAAGGTAAAATCGTGGAAGGGGTCTTTCAATTTAATTATCGGTAGTATAATTCTCCAGCTGGTAGGAACATTAGTTTATGGTATTGAACTTGTTTTTGACATGTACCCTGGGGGAGGTATTGAAGATGTGGTTTTTGTTTCTTCAAGTCTATTACTTGCTTTAGCTGCAATATCTTATATTAAATATCCAGATTTGAATATTGTTAGTGAAAGAAAGTTAAAAATAAAATCTTCACTACTAAGTAATTTGACCTCTTTACTGGCTGCAACAGCCTTTCTAGCGATTTTATGGGGTTATTATAGCAATAATGAATCATTTTCTTTTATTCTTTTTGCCAGCGGATTATTGGTTCTTTTAGCTATTTTACGTCATGCTTTAAATAGTAAATATATGGAACAGACCCAAGAGATGCTTAAAAATAGTGAAAAAAAGTTTCGAGCTATTTATGAACATGCTAAAGATGGTATAGTAATAATTGATAAAAAAAGACGTATAATTTCTTGGAATAATGCGGCCGAAGAAATCTTTGGATATAAATCCCAAGAAATAATTGGTAAGGATGCAAAGATAGTAATTCCTTTAGAGTATCATCAAAGATTTGTCAGCTTATTGCACCGGAACATTGTTTTAGCAGACTATAGTAATATTGAAAATCCTCTTTATGAATCATGTGGTCTAAATAAAGAGGGAAAGAAATTTCCATTAGAATTTTCTATTTCGCATTGGTATACTGATGATAATAAGGTTTTATTTGCATTTATTGTTCGGGATGTTACTGAAAGGAAAGATTCAGAAGAACAAATAAAGAATTCCTTAGCTGAAAAGGAAATTTTATTAAAGGAGATTCATCATCGGGTTAAAAACAATTTGCAGATAGTTTCCAGTCTTCTAAACATTGAAAGCAAGTATATTGAAAATGAAAATGATCTAAAGATCATAAGGGAAGGAATGGATCGGGTGCATGCCATGGCCCTGATTCACAAGAATCTCTACGAATCAAGTGATTTATCTAATGTTTCATTTGCAAAACACGTTCAAACTTTAATTTCAGAGATTTTTAGTTCCTATTGCCTCAATCAAAATGTGGATCTTAAGATGGATATTGAAGAAGTCCAATTGGAAATTGATCAAATAATTCCTTACAGTTTAATCATCAATGAACTGGTAACCAACTCATTAAAATATGCTTTTCCAGACGGCAATGGTAAAATATTTATAAGTTTACATTCTGATGAAGAAAAAAACGTATTGACGATTTTTGATAATGGAATTGGTTTGCCGGATGGTTTTGATATTCAAACTACCCGTTCTCTTGGTTTGAGATTGGTAAGGGTATTTACCCGCCAATTAAAAGGTATTTTGGTAATTAATCAAGATGAAGGATTATGTTTTAAAATAATAAGCCCTTCTCAATAAATTTACTAATTTTGAATTTTTACATTTTAATTTTGTATATAACTGATTATTTAATGATAATAACTTTTTTTAAAGGATTTAAACATTGGATCTGATTAGGGGTACAATGAAAGTAATTCACAAATAGTGAATTAATATTCTAATAATGAGAAACTATAAATATTTGAAACATTATATATACTGATGGAAAACAGATTATATAGTGTATTAGACGAAAAAAAGGGTTTCCCTGCCTTTAAATTATGGGAGGAGAAGGTGATTAAATGTCTGAGTTATATGAAAAAATGGTTGAAGAAGCAATGGCAGCTCAAAAAGCAGATGTTGAAACTGTCAAAAGCAAAAGAGGGACTGAGTTTCGAATAACCGACACTGAACCATATATGAATGTTGTTAAAGACATGAGGGCTGTTGATGGGCAGAGTCAATCTGTTATCGATCTTCATGTGGATTCGGTAATTGCCCACTACAACATTTTGAATAGTTTAACTACAACCATCAGACCCGAAGATGATCCATTCGTGGAACATTATCAAACCCCTGGAATTTTAGAAATTTTACGCCAAGAAGATGAAAAATTTGAAAAGAGTCTGGAAACTTTTATAGATGCAATTGGAAAAGCAGAAGCATTAGTAGGAAGGGAAGTAGTTAGAAGATATGGGGGTTTCTACGGACCAACATGTGTAGTAGATTTTGCTTTGATGCCAGGAAGTACCAGTAACGTAGTGAATAGAATACTTAAAAATACAAATATTCCCACCCAACACCAGCAAGCCATACTTGCAGCTAAATCATGGGGTATGAACACATCTTACGGCGTAGGGGAAGTATTTGCCAATGAAATCGAGAGTGGAACAACAGTAAGTCAGGCAGTCGAAAAGGAAATTCAAATGATTAAACACATATATGAAAGTCCAGTTGAAGCCCAGGCTGAATTAATGGACTCTTTAGGCCATACATCATTTGATGTGAGAGAATACATGTCCCAGTACAAAAATAAGATGGAAAAAACCATTAAAAACGCTATGGATGATGATGTTCACTATGGAAATATTTTAACCGTACCCGCATACTGTGTAGGGGATATATCACACCACATAGCCCAATCAACATTTAATATGTGTAAAGACGATGTAACCATGGCCATAATTGAGGCAACAACCAATGTTATGGAATCAACACTCAAAAACGCATTATCAGAATTTAAAAGTGAATATGATGTACTATCATTGGCCACTGGATCTACTGCTTGTGCAGTTGAATACATACTTGAACTGGACGGATTCAACGCACCAATGGTGGTTGATTTGTTGACCAAAAGATTCCACAACTTTGTACAGCTTAATCCCACAAGAGGGGCCGCAGCTGAACTACACAACTGCGACTTCATGGACATGATCTACCGTGGATGGAACCACCTGGACGAAGCTCGCCGGACTAGAAATGGTGCATCAGGCCCACTTATGCCTAAAATTGGATCATTTGATGTAGATCTAAACCCGGTACATGAAAATGAAGTCATAATGAATCCACAACGTTACACATATCCGGCCTGTGCTATTACCGTGAGATTTTCATCACTAATGAGACTGGCCGATTACCCATGCCTTTTAACCAGTGAACCAGTAACAGCTACTTTAATGACTAACATCATTGCTTTACATAAAGAAAATGCCGCATCACCAGCTAGAACATGTAAAAACTGTGCTGCAGCATCTCTGGTAGATTTCCGCCATAACCACTGCCAGTGGAAAGAGGCTGTTTAAGCCTCTAAATAATTTTTTTGAGGTGAAAATATGAAGTGTTACATATGTGCTGAACTGGGAAAAGATACTGATGCAGTGGCCATGTGTATAGTTTGTGGTATGGGTTTGTGTATGGACCATGCTATAAGACAGGAGGTAGAAATATGGGAAGGAGGATACCCATTCCCATCAGAAAAGTTGGAGAAAACTATTCCCCGTATACTATGTCCTCCCTGTTATGAAGCCTTCAAGGAGAAATAATTATGGTTTCACTAGCTAAAAAGATGCTGGCCGAGTTTATCGGGACCTTCATCCTGGTGTTTTTCGGTACTGGTGCAGCAGTGATAACACTAATGCTCGCCGCGGGGGGCACGCCCCCAAATGACTTTAACATTGGGATTGGATTATTCGGAGGTCTTGGAGACTGGTTGGCCATAGGTTTAGCTTTCGGTATTGCAGTTTGTGCTTGTATATATGCATTTGGACGTATTTCGGGTTGTCACATAAATCCTGCAGTTACTATTGCGTTATGGGCCATTAAAAAATTTCCATCTGGCGAAGTTATTCCATACATAATTGCACAGCTGGCCGGTGCCACTCTTGCCAGTTTTTTATTAGTAACTTCTATTGGAATGGATGCAGTAGCAATTGGAGGTCTTGGTGCAACTGCTCCATTTCCAGGCATTGGCTATCTTCAGGCCATTTTAGTGGAGGCCATAGGCACATTTGTGTTGATGATGGCCATTATGGGTGTGGCTGTTGATAGAAAAGCAACACCAGGATTCGCAGGACTTATAATTGGTTTAACCGTAGCCGGTGTTATCACCACAATCGGTAACATCACGGGAGCATCTATCAACCCTGCCAGGACTTTTGGACCATATCTAGGTGATTTATTACTTGGAGGGACTAATTTATGGGCTTTTTATCCTATATATCTTATAGGACCCATTGTAGGTGCAATTTTAGCCGCAGTTATATACAATTACTTAAACAGTGATATTGGGGGTTAAAAACCTTTTTTTTTATTTTTTTCATTTATTTATAATATTTAAAATTGAACTCCAATTGGAAAACTTTTTTTAAAATATTTTCCAGATTTAATGAATACTGATTTTAGGCATTGAAATATTACTGATAAATATCAATAATATGATTTAAGATTGAATCGTATTTATACCATAAATAACATATCATTGGGTAACTATTACTACTAAGACTTTAATTTGTACTAAAATATTTACGTAAATCTAATAAAGGTGCGTTTTGTGGTTGAAGAAGTATATCTGGAAGAACCTTTGAGCTCTAAACTAATTTCTCAATTATTAAAAGAGAATCCGAATCTTAAAAAAATTATACTTCCTGAGGAAGTATATATTAAAACTAGTAAGCAGATTTTCGATGAATTGATAAAGTTGGATATTGTTGTCAGCCCCCGGGCTAGAAGGGGTCGCCCTAAAAAATATGGTGAACTTGAAGTCTATCTCATTCAAAAAATGCTTGATAAAGGCACAAGTCTTGTTGAAATTTCTGATATACTTAGGATCCCTTTAAAATCAGTGTATTACCTTAAAAAAACAGATTTGAAACAGGGAAGAAGATCTAAATATTCAGATGAAACAGTTAATCAAATTAAAAAGTTATACGAAGACGGCATACCTGTAAGACAGATTTCAAAAGAAAGTAAAATTCCAGTAAGAACAATATATGACTTATTAAAGAGGTAAAGTGTTATGAGTTTAATTTTTTAAATTCAGGCTTTGATATCCCATTAACTTTAGTTTTTATTAGCAAAATGTGGGCAGTTATTGCTATCCCGATTACGATTAAAAGTAAAAAGATGTATCCTTGATTTAAATAGATCATGGATACAATTAACATGATCCATAAAAATAAGAGACTTTTAATCTTCACATCAAGAGGTACGCCTTGTTTTGTCTGATAATTTTTTATGTAACTTCCAAAGTAGCGATTATTGAGAATCCATTTTTCAGCTTTCTTTGAACTTTTAGTAAAACAAAAAAACGAAGCTAAAACAAAAGGAGTGGTAGGTAAAACTGGTAAAAATACTCCTACAGCACCTATGCCCAGCAGGGTAGTACCTAAACTAAGGAAAAATAATTTTTTTTTATCCAAGTTTCCACCTAACCTTTCTGCTATGTATTATATACACCTTATTACGATTTAGGGAAATGTTTAGTGAATATTTCTCCAAGATCTTCTGATCCTTTGATTATAAATGTGTTGTACATTTTAGACAATTTTTTAACATGTTCTACATCTTCTTTTCTAATGGTGATTTTTAAATCATTCCCATTAGGAAGTTGGGTAATGGTTACTCCTTCTTCATAGTCTGAAGGTAATATATATAGGGGGACATCCGCTTTCTGCCCCATAATAGCAGCATTAGATATTAAAGTATCACCCATCCTCATAGCGATCTTAGCCACAGTATTGGAGGTGCCCGGTGCTACTAACATGAATTCATATTTACCAAGTTGGATATTTCCTGCTAAAAAAGGTGCATTGGCATTTATTTCAACCCAAACCTTATCAAAATTGGATTCTATATCACTGGATATTCCATAATATTTAACAACCTGATCTCCAGATTTTGAGATAAAAACCTCAATATCCACCCGGTCTTCATATTCCTTTTTTATTTTTTGCATTGCTTTAAGTGTATCCAGTATTTTATCCCCTGCACCGGTTATTCCCCATGCAATCTTTTTTTTCTTCATTAAAAACCCCTCCTAATTTCATATTAACAAAACATATAGGTATTTATTACCTATATACTGTTTTTCATTATATTAAAACCTTAAATTAGGAAAAATATTAGCTGGTGGATTTTACTCTTTCCTCCTGACTCATGGCAGCAAGTTCTTTTACCTTTGTTATATCCAGTCCCAGACTATCTGCAACTCTTGTTCCATATTCTGGATCACATTTATAAAAAAGGGCCGTCTGCCGGTATTGAATGTTTTCTTTAGCATTGCAAAGATGTCCTGCTATATTAGATATTAAACTAGATTTAGCTTCGTCATCTAAAACCCGTCTATATAGTTCACCAGTTTGGACGAAGTCAACATCCTCCACAGGCCGGGTATGACGGTCAATTATGGCCTGTATCTCTATAGCTGGAGGACTGAAGGTTATATCGGGTTCAAGACCGTTCATTGTGTTAGGGTAATAGTTTGGTCCGGATCCTCCATTTTCATCTACATTCATAGGACCATCTCTTTGGTAATTGGCTATTTTGGCATTTTTAGCTCTGTTAACAGGTATTTGGTGATGGTTTGCACCTAACCTGTGCCTCTGGGTGTCTTCATAAGTAAACATCCTTCCTTGTAATAATCTGTCAGGGGAAGGACCTATACCTGGCACAAAGTTTGAAGGGGCGAATGCTGCTTGTTCAACTTCTGCAAAGAAATTTTCAGGAGCTCTGTTTAAAACCATTCTTCCCAATGGAATTAAAGGATAATCTCCATGATACCACACTTTTGTGATGTCAAATGGATCGAATTGGTATTCTTTAGCTTCTTCAGGGGTCATTATTTGAACGTAAACCTTCCATTCAGGATAATCTCCAGATTCTATAGCATTATAAAGGTCTTCAATTGCATGATTAGGATTTTCACCAGCCATTTTAACTGCTTCATCATTGGTGAAAGTTTTATTACCTAACACGCTTTTAAAGTGTACTTTAATCCAGACATACTCGCCTTCCTTGTTATACCACATAAATGTATGGCTGGAGAAGCCGTCCATGTGACGGAACGAATAGGGGGTTCCCCTATCTGAGAAGAGTATGGTAACTTGATGGACAGATTCTGGAGTTAGTGACAGGAAATCCCAGAACATGTTTGCATCTGGAAGGTTTGTTTTGGGATTCTTTTTTTGAGTGTGGATGAAATCAGGGAATTTAATAGCATCTCTGATAAAGAATATTGGCGTGTTATTCCCAACTAGGTCATAGTTACCTTCTTCTGTATAAAATTTAACTGCAAATCCTCTAGGATCTCTTGCTGTATCTGCAGATCCTCTTTCTCCACCTACAGTTGAAAATCTTGCAAAAACCTCGGTTTTTTTACCAACTTCACTTAAGAACTTGGCGCGGGTGTATTTGGAAAGATCATTGGTTACTTCAAAAAAACCATAAGCACCTCCCCCTTTGGCATGTACTACACGTTCAGGTATTCTTTCACGATCAAAATGGGCTAATTTTTCAATTAAATGGACATCTTGCAGCAGGGTATAACTTGATCCCTGACCGGTGGTCAGTGATGCTTGATCATTAACTGTTGGGTGTCCCTTATTGCTGGTCATTTTTTCTTTTTTCATAATGAACAACCTCTACATAATATGTAATTCTATATAGAACTTAGTTCTATTTAAAATTTAGGATAAATTTTTATCCATGTTACAACAGAAATCTATTTATGGAAGAAAAATTCAGAGAAAAGAGCATTAAGATCACTCCTCAAAGGCAGGAACTGATTAAAAAACTTAAAGAATTGGAAAATACTCATCCCTCATTTAATAATATATATAAAGCCATGAAAAATACACAACCTAATATAAGTCGCTCTACAGTCCATAAAAATCTGAAACTACTCGAAAAAATAGGTTTCATACAAAGCTTCCATTACAATGGGGAAACCCGCTATGAAATGAATCCTGAGCCCCATATAAATCTGGCAGATCCCAGTGGAAATATAATAGATATTAAAAATAAAGAAGTCCAGAAATATTTAAAAGAAATAGAAAGGGTTTTAAAAGAGGATCAGGGTATTGAAATTAAAAGAGTACTGGTCATTGTAGAATAATTTTTCAATTAATTGTATACATACTTTTAGGACTATTTGAGTCTAGTATTTTTAAATTTTAGATAATATTAACTTTTTATAGTTTCTAAAATTATTCCTTGAAAAAATCAAGATAATTTTTAATGAATTTAAAATATTAATGTATGACTTAATTTTTTTCTATATTCAACTTTGTTCATAATTCAAACCATTAAAAATTCTTAAATCAACAGAAAATCATCAGCACATATAGCCCAATTGGTTTAAATAGTAATATTTTGGAGATTTTCGAAGTATAGAAAAGAGTGGGTGGCACTGAACTAGTCAAACCAATAATCTTATCTTCGTTATATCAGTCTATTACGAAGTTGATTAAGTTAAATTATATCTTAGAAAAATTATAATTTGTGATAGTCAATGAACTTAACCTTATAAATATCGTAGTTAGATTTAACTTATTTTTTAATTATTATACTATTTTTAATATTTAACTACAAAAGTTATTTGTTTTTCATTTTGTCCACATAATGATATTTTTTGGATAATTTGATATGTATAAATATAAAAAATAAACAAATATTGATGGAAGTTATGGAACATCTACTGAAAATGTATTAATCCCTTTTTTGATGATAATAATTAAAAATAAGAAAAAATACAATCCCCAAATCATTTAGAATACTTTGGTGTTTTAAACTTAATGGTAAATTTGGTTCCACGACTCCTATCCAATTCAATGGTTCCATCTAACTGTTTTGTCAGATTATTCACCAACTGCAAGCCCAAAGAATCGACCTTCCGGAAGTCCAGATCTGCAGGGAATCCCACACCATCATCGCTTACCACCAGTTCAAATTCATCTTCACCAGGTAAACAATGAAATTCAATACATAGCTCACCTTTACCATCTGGAAAAGCATATTTAAGACTGTTAGTAATAAGTTCATTGATTATAAGGCCTAGAGGGATGGCATGGTCTACATCTATTTCAACAGGGTCCAGATCCATGTTAAGATGGATTCCCGACCCTAGTCGGTAAGTGTGGAAAAGTTCAGTGGACAGTTGCCGTATATAATCATCAAATTCAATTTTCCGCATACTTTTTGTTTGATATAATCTTTCATGAATTATTGCCATGGATTTAGCTCGATTTTGACTTTCTTTAAAAACATTTTGAACTTTTTCGTCCTTTATCTTTTGTGCTTGAAGGTTAAGGAGGCTGGATATAATCATGAGATTGTTTTTTACCCGGTGGTGAATCTCTTTTACCAGAATTTCTTTCTCGTCCAATGAGTTTTTAAGTTTATTTTCAGCCTCTTCATGGGCAATTATTTCTTTTTTAAGTTGTATATTCATATTTTCCAATTCTTTTGTCCGTTCTTCAACCAACTCATCTAAATGTTCTTTGTAGTGATCTCTTTCTTTCTCTGCCTTTATAAGAGGACTTATATCATTACCTACAATTATTAATCCTAAAACATCTTGTTTAGCTGTCTTTATGGGGGAGGTGGAAACTAATACTGGTAGACAGTTATCATCTTTTCGTTTAAGAGTAGTTTTCATATTATTTTTGTTTGATAAATGAGAATCAGGGTAATCTATTTCATTGAAAACAAAGTCTACTGGCTTACCCATTAACTCTTTTTCAGTGTAACCAGATATTTCTATGGCTTTAGGGTTGACGTGGATTATTTTCCCATCTTCATCCAATAAAAAGAGAAAATTAGACATTTTGGAGAGAATTTTATCAGAAACAATGGATGAAGTCAACTGGGGCAGCCGGAATTTCCAGATACCATAAACAATGAATCCTAACCCTAGAGCTATATACAGATTAAACATAACCAGTGCAGGGATAGAGAAAAATATAGGCATAACAAATTCAAGTAATATTGCAAGGAATAATGGTGAATAAATACCAATCAATATGTATTTTGCCTGTCTACGCTTGGTACCTGCAGAATTAAAATAATAATGCAGGACCAATATGGCACTTATTAACCACAATAAAATTGTCCATATTATGGCCAAAAAAGTGAGTATTGAAGTATTGGGCATGTAAGTCCATCCCCAGTATCCTTTTTGTGCACCATGGCTAATTAAGTTGGTGGTAAGATTTATTATGGCCAATAGTATAGTAGGAAGATATATGAGTACGTAAGTTATCTTCTTTTTCAATATATGGAACTTTTCAGTGGATAATAGGGCCAGGTGAACATAGAATGAACCCATGAGCACCCATGGAAAAGCAGCCTTCATCCACCAATAGGTCTGTTCTGGAGTAGTTGAACTGCTGATTTGAAAGTCTGTAAATGTCATATAAGCTACAAGGAAGCTGAAAATAGCTAATACTTGATTCAGCCGATTATTAGGGTTTTTATAGTAAATGAAGTTTCCCATGAATATACAGCTAACTGAAGTTATGATTGAAATTAAATTGAAAGGGAACATTTAACATCCTCATGATATTGATAATTTATTTTTATTAAGAAAAGACTCATATCCATGTTTTAACTGTTGATTGGTATTATATTTTATTATTTATGGCTAGACTCTCATCTTTTATTCTAAATTATTTGTGTATAACGAAACTGAAGGTTTTTAAAATTTATCCAGCTTTTCCATAACTTTTTGTATTTTCCCAATTTTTTAAGAATTAGATTCATATTATATAATGTTTATGAGGCTCTCTAAAGATTTATATTTATTGTTGTAGATTTTCCTAGAAGATCAGATAATAAAAATAAGAAACTTTATTGTAGTCTTTACATTCCCTTCGATAATTAGATCTTCAAAAAATAAAGAGGGAAAATTAAATTTAGAAAAGAAAAATTTACTTCTTATGGGATTGTTAAGTACTCTAACCTCAATATTCCAGATTTACGCAATTAGTTTGACCTTGGTGGCTTATGTTAGTGCTTTTAAAAGAATCAGTGCAGTTTTAAGTGTTTTTCGGGGTAGATTAATATTCAAAGAGAAAGAAATCAGAGAAAGAGTTTTAGGAGCTACAATTATGGTTTTGGGAGTTTTTATTATTATTTAATAAATTTTATTGATTATTTTATTTTTAACAGTTCTAAAGCATCTATAAACAAGTTAGTATGAAATTATCTTAGGTAAAGATGTTAAGTAATACCCCATATTTTAACTTAATATTTTTTGGCATGCTCTTCCACAGCAGCCTCTAAATCATTTAGTAACTTCTCATTACCTGGATGATTGTAAGATTTGAGATTTTCATTATATATTTCTAGATTGTTGAAGAATTCTTCAATATCTCCCTTTTCAACTTCTTCTAAATATTTACCATAGCCCAGTTTTTCTATGTAAAATGCGTTGACTATTTGTTCAAACTGTTTTTTAACTGGTATGCTTAATATTGGTTTTTTAAGATATAATGATTCTCCGATAAGTGTAAAACCGCCGTTAGTGATCACAGCTTTACTGTATGCCAGATCTTCAAAGAATTGAGCTTCATTAAATTTTTTAAAATGCAGATTTTTCTCATATTTTTCAGTGTGGAAACCATAAACGATAAACTTTTCATCAACTTCTTTGAGTATTTCCAAAAGTTTTAGGTTAGAGTCACTGGTTTGATAAACTAATATATGATTTCCTTTTCCTGGATTTAAATTGCAGATTTCATCCCTCAGTATAGTGGGATATAATCTTACTTTTTCCTTGTTTTTTATTTCTGGATAAAAATAGGTGATTATAAAATATAACTTGGGCATAATAATAAATGATCTAATAACTCCTTGAGCCCTGATCCGGTCATTTCGATAGTTGTTTGGAACTTCAATCTCTGTTTGGGTTA
The DNA here is from genome assembly GCA_003491285.1 of Methanobacterium sp. BRmetb2. Taxonomy (NCBI): domain Archaea; kingdom Methanobacteriati; phylum Methanobacteriota; class Methanobacteria; order Methanobacteriales; family Methanobacteriaceae; genus Methanobacterium; species Methanobacterium sp. BRmetb2. The sequence goes on along the minus strand of CP022705.1, from coordinate 502,930 downwards.
TGATGTGCATGTTATCCAAACTTAAAAGGGGAATTCTGGTTAACTTACTTAGGAGGTTGGAGTAAAATTCAAAGTCAGAAATAATGATATGGGGCTGTAATGATTTAGCCATACTGTACATCAACCGGACATTATCTCTGAGATCTTTAGGCAAATCTTTCATATTAGAAGTGAATGTTTTAACGTTATTCACCTGATTATCCTGGTAAACAGTGTTAAATCCTTCAATACGGTGCACATTGTCAAATTTATCTACCAGATAATCATAGGCCCGGTCACTGGCAAAAATGGTAACATCATATTTCTCTTTAAGATACTCTATTACAACCTTGCTTCTAGTAGCATGGCCCATTCCCTCTCCACATACACCGTAAAATATCCTTTTTCTCTCTTTATCATGACCAAATTCATAGTCTAACTGTTCTGCTGTGATTTTTTTCCCGACAAACTGATATAGTGTACTTTTAATATATTTATATGCTAAATTTTTAGTTCCTTCCTTCTCCAGACGCCGGGTAGATACCAACAATCTGGGTTCTCTTAAAACTTTGAAAGAACTTACCTTTGCCACTCTTTCAATGTAATCTGTGTCTTCACCAAAATCAAGTTCTTCATCAAAGCCTTCCACTTTTTCATGCAATTTTTTGCGAGTAAGTATGCCGTAACATCCTGCACCATGTGGTTTTATTGATTCCACTTTTCTCATAAAGAAATTTGCAAAATCATGTAATATATGGTCAATTCTCCGGTTGCTTAAGGGAACCATCTGGGTTATGGCAATACCCAGATCATTATCAATGAACTCATCCAGTGCCGATTGAAGATAATGATCAGTTAAGACCGAGTCAGCATCAAGAAAAAGTAAAAATTCTCCCTCTGAAACCTTTGCTCCATTATTCCTACCTACTGCAGGTAATCCACCATCCACTATTTTACAACCGTAAGATTCTGCAATCGTTCTGGTTTTATCTGTGGAACCAGCATCAGCTACAATGATTTCACAATCTTCGAAATTCTGCAGTTTTATACTCTCTAAGAGTTTTGGAAGATATTCTTCCTCATTGTAGGTGGGTATAATAATACTAAGCTTCATTTAACTCATTTTCTAATTTTAAATTTTTTTTGATGATATTTTTTGATAATAGAGGCATTGGGTATGCCAGGAACAGTTACTGCAAACTTCCTGCAGATTGTTAATGTTTTTGAAAACAGAGTTTACTTTTTCAAAGATTACAGAAGATTTTTCAATAAATCCTTCATTGATTCCTATTTTTTCTAGTACTGCTTCATCCATTTTTACAATGCGGTTGTTTGATTTTATGCTTTCAGTGCAGGATTCGTCTTGATTATGGGGACATTTGTAACAAATATCATCACATTTGGATATTATTTTTAGATAAATGGAGGATACATTATCTATATTTTCAATAATATTCCACATATTCTCTTCGAATTCCCTGCTATACCCATGGCCTTGAAATCCTTGAATACACAATAGGTGGTGGGCCCTAATTTGCAGTGGATTAGAAGAGTTTCCAGTTCCGGGCCTCGTTAACATCAACCTCCTGGTTGAATGCTTTTTTAGGTGTGGCTGCTTTAGCAAGAGATGCAGCTCCAATTATCTTAAAAGTATCCCCTATCAAAAATGGTATAAAACCTAGGGCTAAAAGAGTCCATAAATCAGGCATTGAACCTTGAACTAGATACATCCACGCAGCCAATCCAATTAATCCTGGTATGTATATAAGTGTAAAGTTTGCCAGAGATATCAGACCTAACATTGATATGAAACTTCTGGATCGGATGTATTTATCAGTGAAATAACCTAAAAATAGGGCAGTTAAAATAAAACCTATTAAATAACCTCCACTAGCACAAAATAGAGTTTCGAATCCACCAGTCATCTCTGCAAACCAGGGGACTCCGGCTATACCAATACCTACATATAAAATTTGGCTTAGTCCACCCCAGTATCTTCCTAGTATTACTCCGGATATTAAGACTGCAAAAGTCTGTGCAGTTAGGGGTACCGGGGTCCATGGTAATGGAATAATAATTTGAGCCAGTATCCCAGTTATTAATGCCATTCCTAATGCTAGAACGACTTTATTCATAGTTGATTGTTCACAGCGCCATTTAAAGAAGTTGTATCTTTTTTGGTAATAAGTATCAATAGTTATTGACATTCAGTTCCTCCTAAGAATGTTTTAAATCATAATCCCGCAATTAAACCATAAAACTGTTGTTTGGTTTAATTTAGATAAAAACTTAGATATGTTATGGAAAAGTTGTAAGTCTAAAGACTAAGTTTCTCCTTATATAATTTGTCAAAATATTATAAATACTTTATTTAGTTCAGGTCATAAATTCAGGTGATACCCATCCTATTAAAAGAGTAGTAATAAAATTTCTTCAAGGCCGTAATCTCATTTAAATGAAACAAAATTGCTGTTTTTAATTAATTTGTTCTATTAATTGTAAAATGTACATGGTTATCCTTCCAGCTTTTCAATTTCATCAATTTCTTCAACATAGTTTTCAATTTTAAATTTCCTTCGTAGTCCATTGGCGTTCATGTATCGCACCTTGCCGAAAACTTTTCGTTCTTTCCATGCCCTATCATGCTTACCAAAACACCATGCAACACCAGTATATCCATTAGCGTCACGGCCGTCAATTTCATATTTATTATTCAAATAAATTGCTATCTTAAAAGCCTTATCAGGAGTTTCTGTCCATTCTAATATCTTTTTACCCCAGTACATTCTCATGTATCCATGCATTTTACCTCTAACCATCATCTCCTTTTGAGCTGCATTCCAGTAAGGGTCATGGGTTTGGGCATATTCTAACTCTTCTAACGTGTAAATGTATTCTCTTTTATCATTTTCATGTTCATACAGTGTTTTACGGGGCCATTCTGGTAACCCTAGAATGGAATCATAATTTGGGTTATAATAGACGTAATTCATGCTTAATTCTCGTCTAACAATCAGTTCTTCAAGAAAACTTTCAACACCAGGACTGTCAGTTTTTATAGCTTCCAGGGCAATGTAAAGGGGAGATATTTGTCCAAAATGCAGATAAGGGCTTAGATGGGATAAATAATTCTGTGTGGGGTCATTTCTAAGATCTCCAAACCTATCTATCTTGGTTTGTAGAAAATTTTTTAATTTAATTAAAGCAGCACGGGCACCTCCCTGGTAAAAAACAACTTCTCGAACTGTTTCATCTACTTCAAGCTTTTTAATAGCCTTATCAATATCAATTATATCAAAAGAAGGAATTTTAATTTCATATGGGTCTTTTTTAAGTGTTTTTCTTTGGAGGGGAACTAAAAAATCATTTAGGATTTTGTTTAACTTTCTTCTGAGGGTTGCTGCTGAATACTCCTCTTTGGGGGATGCAGTTTCAACTGGTACCACCACATTACTTTCCACCTGTATCAGTGGACATTTCACATTTTCTGCGGTGTATGCTCTCCAATGCTTTTCTATTTTTAGATAACCACCATCTACTACGGCTAATGATGCATCACGCCCTAACCTGGAGGCACCGATTTCAGGGGATTCATTAAGAATTAACATGTTTATGCCACGTTCCTGAAGTGAAGATTGAACTTCTTTAAGACCTTCCAACATGAAATAGTAATGACGGCGATTTGCTTCTGGAAAATTATCTGTTAAACCAAAATAAACCATTAAAGGTAAATTCAGCTTATTTGCTTGTAAAATAGAATACTCAAGTGCATGGTTGTAATGCTCCCGCTGGGATGATTGCATCCAGTAGAGAACATATGCCCCTTCAATAATTTTTTTGTTGTTCAAATGAGTTATTCTTTCTTCTTGAATAATAATAAGCCCTCCTTATACTTGCAGAATAATCTTAAAATCCTCTTTTATAAAGGGTAGTTATGGGCATTAATTTTTCAGGGTAAGGTTCGAAAAAGGTTTGTTTGGCCAGATATTCCTCATTAAAACGGATCATCCATGATTTTAAGATATTCAAATTAACTATCAAAGGCATGATCCCTTCACGATACTTTTCTATAGAATCCAGGAAAAATGATTTTTCTTCATGAGAAAGTTCTTTTGAGAAATATCCCATAGAATGCATCAGTATATTGATGTTAGAGGTAGATTCTGGCGGTTTTATCAGAGTCTGTAGCAATAATTCTTCATAATCTTTTATTACATCTTTTATTGGTTTTTGATTATGATTAGCCACTATTTGACCCATTTTTGGGGTTAAAATCTGTTTGTAAGCCATTAAAAGGAATTTATGGGTAGAATGAAACTCAATTAAACTGTTTATGTTAAGGGCCTTTTTAACATTGCGAAAATCAGATAAAGTATAAATCTTGGTTAAAAAGTTTTCACGTATTTTAAGGTTTCTAAGGCGACCTTCATCTTCCACAGCCAGATAAGGATGTTTATCAAATACTTCTGATGCAAATGCACCCACACCATCAGTCCGGGGCCTTCCATCCTTTAATCCAGGATAAACTTTCACGGCTTTTACACCGCATGAAGGTGACTTATTTTTTAGTATAAAACCGTCAAAATCATTTAATTCAAATAAATATGAACGTGCAAAGTTTTCCATATCTCCAGTTAAACATCTCCCTGTTGCAGGTTGGAATAACTCTACTTCTCCTTTTAAGTCAATTAATCTTATAGGGTCTCGGGGTATGCCCAACCCTAATTCTACCTCGGGACATACTGGCTGGAATTCAACGTAATCTTTTAACTTCTTAACAAAATCGCTGCTAATTATCAATCCATTATATCGGCATGGTTCAAATTCAATGCACTTACTTACTATTAAACGAGGTTTTTCAAAGTTTCTCACAGATCTTACCCCTTAATTTAGGAGATATACAGAATAATTGAGATAAGCTGCAATAGTTACCCAGACAATATAGGGTACAAGGAGCAATCCAGCGACTTTAGATATCCGATAGAAAAGAATCAGGTTGATTAAGATAGCTATCCACAGTATAATTATTTCAATTAAACCGCCGTATATTGATTGTAATCCAAAGAAGATCAGCGACCATAGAAGATTTAAAATTAACTGTAGGGCAAATACTGAAAGTGCAATTTTAACGTCTTTTCTATGTAGGCCCTCTCGCCATACAAGGTAGGCAGCAATACCTATCAGTATGTATAGAGTTGTCCATATAGGTCCAAAGGCCCAGTTGGGTGGAGTCCAGGAAGGTTTGTTAAGGGCAACATACCAAGTAGTTAGTGAATCAAAAGTGACAATTGAGCCAACAAATCCGGTAATTAGGGTTAATCCCAAAGTTATAATTAATTTAGGAATTTGATATCCTTTATTTTCATTCAATCATACACCCCCTTAAATAATAACTTTGTTTTTAATAATTTTTAAATCTTTCCAGATAATAAAAATAAAATAGATAATAATTTTTTTGGGGGGTGTAGAGGGGTTTATATAATTTTTCAGCCAAAAAATTAATAATTTTAATTAGGGGATTATTCAATCAGGAGTTAATGATCACCTTAATTTAGCCCGATCGTAAACATTTTTAAGGGTCTGCATATCGACGCTGGTATAAATTTGAGTAGTACTTAAATTAGAATGACCCAGAAGCTGTTGTATGGCTCTAATGTCTACTCCATTTTTTAGAAGATGGGTGGCAAAGGAATGTCGCAGTATGTGGGGTGTTACCCTCTTTTTTATACCTGCACTTTCTGCGTATTTTTTAATCATCATCTGGACGTATCGGGGTGTTAAATGATTACCAAAACGGTTAATAAAAAGAGCATCACTATCATCAGTCCTTTTTTCCAGATATTCTTCCAGCAATAACTTCATATTTTCATCAAAAAGTACTATACGATCTTTTTCACCCTTTCCACGGATTCTGATGGTTCTTTCTCCAAGGTCTACATCATCAGTATGGAGAGACACCAGTTCAGATACTCTTAATCCTGCAGAATAGAGAAGTGCTAGTATCACTTTGTTTCTTGTATTTAAATGATGTCTGGAAGGTGTTGATGAATCATTAAGGTCCATGGCATTTATGAGATTTTTCACCTCAGTTTCATTCAATGACTTAGGAAGAGACTTGGTTCTCTTTGGTGTTTGAACATCATCCAGGATTTTAAGACCACCAAATTCAAAGAATTTTTTGACTACTACGGTTACCAGATAAATATAGTTCTGGGAGACTTGTTTTTCCCGTTTTAAATATTGTATATATCTTTTGAATGATCTTAAAATTCTTTTTTCATCGTATAGATCTTTTTCATTGGTTAAAAATTTATAAAAAGTGGTTACGATGGATTTATAAGTTTTTATAGTGTTTTTGGAGTAGTTTCTTATCTCTAATTCCACTAGATAATCTTCTATCATCTCTGGGAAGTTGTAATGCTCTAAAATATTGGGTTTTGATGAACTATCTGATTCAGTTTTAACTGATTTTAGTTCAATTGATGTTCTTTCATCATTTTTTTTGGTTTTGTTATTGGAGGAGGGATTCATTTTATCAGATAATAAGCTTTAAATGAATTTTATTCAAAACCAATATTTAAATTTATCCAAAAATACCGTTTATCAAGAATAATTTCTTCTAAAGTTAAATATAACTTCTATCAACATGGTCGTTTGATGATCTAGGTTTACTACTACTCATGTGTTGTGAACTTGAGAAATCTTTTCTCATGGCGTTTTCAAAGGATTCATATCTTTTAATAATCTGATCCTCTATGGAGATAGATTTATTTACTGCAATTGACATGTGTTTTTCAGTTATAAGTTCAGCACCTTCCATAACAGCAAGATCGCCGGCCATTCTAACCACGCCGCTTAGATCTCTAAGCCTAAGGGTGAATGCATCTTTGTGTTCATCGATGATCTTGGCTCTTTTTTTAGCATCTTCTAGTAGTATTTCAACTGCTCTTCGATTTGCATGGGGTATTTTTCCATCCATCTCAATTTCCTGGGCCACAAATTGGGCCAGTTTTGCAGCATTTTCTTCAGAAACAGGCATAGTTGTTCTCATGAGTATTTCGTAACCTTCGCCCTGAATTCGAGAGCGCATAGGGGGTAAAATGTATTGAACATCCCTTATATTACATGCTCCTACAAAAATAAAATCACAGGGAACATCTTCTACTTTAACTGAGCTTCCAGCACTCTGAGGATTTCTTCCAACAATAGGAAAAACTTTATCCTGCATGGCACTTAGAATGTAACGTTGTAAATTAGCTATATGGACTATTTCATCTATAAAAAGAACGCCCTCATGAGCTTCATGGACTGCTCCTGGAACAACTCTTTCATAGGGTTGAGTTCCAAGATCCGGGTGTCCTCCGTATGGGTCGTGTCGGACATCTCCTAGAAGTTCTGTTTCACTGGCACCAGTGGCCTGTACAAAAACCTTTCTGTCAATGGGGACAATAACATTTCGGGGTTTTTCTTCAACAATTTCTCTTCGTTTTTCCAATGCCCTTTGATCCAGTATCTTAACCTTCTCACCATCAATCCTTTCATATATAACTACTTCTTCTTTACCATTTAAGATTCGGGTAGTGGTAACTCTTTCTTGAGGAATGTTTATAGGATCATTGCTCATTTCAAACATTCCCAGCAGATCTCCCAAATGTTTTCGCCGGGCATTTATGTGAGAAAATTTGTCTCCTCCACATTCGGGACATATACTTTGATATGCACTGTTATAAGTTCCACAATGGGTGCATTTAAATCCTAATCTCTCAGCCACTGCCTCAGGCACACTTTTTGGACTTACCACATCACCTTCGGCTAGTTCAATCTCTTTTTGCTCATTTCGAATCTCTTTTATAGATTTTATTTCCACAAATGGCCTTTCTGGTCTTTCTGGATTATGAACAACAGTTATTTCTTCCTTTGCAGGGGTTAAATGGAAAGATATTGCTTGAGCTATGAGGGATTTCCCAATACCGGGAGGTCCGACTAGTAAGAGATTTCTCCTTTGTTTTGCAGCAATTTTGACAAACTTAATAATATCATCATGCCCAATAACTCTTTCTAAGGGGTCTTTTGGTATTAGAATATCTTTTGTTGACTCAATATCTTTTACAAATTCCTTATTCATATTCACATACATAAAGATGCCTCTTAACTGGTTCTTATCCAAAAACCTCTAAATATATTCCTGGTTAAAAAATTAAATAATAATAAAATTAAAGAATTTATAAGTAGTTATTTAAAAATATAATGAAATTGTAGACTCATCAACGATGAGAAAACAATTTAAGGGATTATCTGGTAATTATTTTTATCTGGTTTGGTTTTTTCACAACATCACTCATTCTAACAGCTACAATATGTTTTACTCCTTTTTCATGGGCCATATCAACCAGGCGTTGACTAACCACACCATCAAATACAACGGCGTAGGTGTTGTTGTTAACAGTTTTGAGTTCGTCATAAAGATTTTCCACTTTAACCTCTTTGAGTATGTTCAAGGCATCATCGAAAATCTCTGCATTACCAGATCCTTCTAATTCGCTCAAAATATTTTTCAGGACTTTGATTTTATCTTCGCCTTTAGGTTCAACTTTAATTCCCATATCATGATACATTTGTTCTATAGGTATTTTGTCCCTTAAAGCTACCATTATTTCATCTTTAGCCAGATCTTCCACTTCTTTTCCTTTAGGGGCTTTAGTAACGTAGTCAATTTCTCCTACTTGTAATAATTCTTTAAGAATTAATTCCCCACCACGGTCTCCATCGACAAACGCAGTAACTGTTTTGTTTTTGGTTAGCTCTGCCACAGTTTTAGGAACACTTACTCCTTCTACAGCTATGGCATTTTTAACTCCGTGTTTTAATAAGTTTAGAACATCGGCACGGCCTTCTACAACCAGAATAGCATCGGAAGTTTCAACATTTGGTCCTGCAGGAAGTTTTTCAGAGCCAAATTCAGTTATTTCATGTATTCTCATTGCTTCTTTGACTTCTTCGATCATTTTTATGCTTTCAGGAGTAACTTCATCCATCATACCTGCATAAATTTCTTTTGCTCTGTTTACCACGGTTTTTCTTTTAACAGCCCTTACATCTTCCACTTTAGAGATTTGGATGTATGCTTCACAGGGTCCAACCCTATTTATTGTTTCTAAGGATGCTGCTAAAATTGCAGTTTCAACTCTGTCCAGACTGGAGGGAATTACTATTTCTCCTTTAGATCTTCCCCCTCTGGAGGTTATATTGACTTTGATTCTACCTATTCGACCTGTTTTTTGAAGTTCTCGTAGATCAAGATCGTTACTTAAAAGTCCTTCGGTCTGTCCAAAAATAGCCCCAACAACGTCGGGTTTTTCAACAATACCATTAGCATTAATTTGAGCGTGAATGAGATATTTAGTTGTACTTATTTCTTCTTTTCCCATGTTAAGCCTCCCTTTTTGTCTGTAGATACTTATTGTAATATGGGTATATAATTTATCAAGATTCCTTTGAGAGAATCATAGATACTAGGATTATATACAGCAAGCATAGGGGTATACTTCGAGCTCAAGTTGATTAATATGTCTTGGAAGACTTTGAATATCTTTTATGTACCTTCTGGTCATTCCCATAATTTTATTCCTTATTTTAAGGTTTGGATGGGAACCTAAACTTTGTATATCTCTAGATAATCTTTTGGCAAGTTCGTTTCCTTTTTTATCAAAATCTGTTAATATAACAACTTTAGAAGATGATTTTGTAGCTATTTCTGCTATTTCAAAGAGTTTAAGACCTGAACCCGAAACTTTTATAAAATTTCCATCAATTCCAAGTTCTTTAAGCGCTTTTTCGTCTTTTAGGCCTTCTATTAAAATTGGCACTCCTTCTTCTCCACAGAATTTTAGTTCTTCAAGTTCTTCTTCTATGCGTAATAATCTTCTAAAACTCATGATAAGCCCTTTAATGACTGTAATAGTATCTACGTAATCATATAAATTATCCATCCTAGTGGGAACTTTAGTAGTAAGATCTACTAAAATTTTGTTAATTCATTTACTAAGATAGTGTTATATAATTCCACTTTATAATATGCAGTTTATGATATATAAAAAATAGTACTCTTCATTAATCCAATTTACCAATTCAAAGTTTTATAGAGGATGGAAAAATTTTGGAAAAAACTGTTTTTTATGGTTTTAAAAATTTTAAACATTTTTTTTAAAAAATCAATAACATTCAACTGGTATTTTAAATTAAAATAGTTTGTAATACTTTATATTTATTACATATTACTTAAAATATCTATTTTTCTTGTTTTAATTTGTTTTAAAATTTTATAACTAATTTTTATCTGATAAATGAATTTATATTACAGTTAAAATAAGAGTGTCCCCCTTAACTTAAAAAGGGGGTTATAAAATTAATTAGTGGGGGACACTTTGTCTAAACTAAGGGGGGGTGAAGTTTAGACTTGCGTAATTTTGAAAAAGTTATATAAATACTTTTCGATTTGTCCTGTTTTGAAAAATTATTGTTCTAAAAATATTCTATAATTTTTTGAAAAATTATATAAACTCGAAATTAAGATTACTTTCAAAAACAATTTTATGGGTTTAATAAACTTTTTAAATATTAATCAGTCAATATTTTTTTAAGAAATGATTTTATAAAGTAACGACAAATAGATATATTACGAAATTTTCCGGAGGAAATGAAAGTGGCAAAAGGCCTTATTAGAATAGTATTAGACATATTGAAACCACATGAACCAACTATACCCTATTTTGCTAAATTTATAAGTGAAGTAAATGGTGTAGATGGCGTAAATGTAACCTTAATGGAAATTGATAAGGAGACTGAGAATATTAAGGTAACTATTCAGGGAAATGATCTAAATTATGATGAAATAACTGAAGCCATAGAACAATATGGTGGTTCAATTCACAGTGTTGATGAGGTTGTAGCAGGACGAAAGTTAGTGGAAGAAGTTACAACACCTCAGGATTGATTATTAATGAGTAAGAAACAGAAAATATCTCCAGAAAATTTACTAGAAAAATTCACATCCAAAAAAATTGATCTGAAAACTCTGAAGTATATTTCAACACCACAGATTTCAGATGCAATGAAAAAATTAAATCTGGAAAACACATCTATTAAGGGTGTAAAACCTCGAACTGATAATAAGTTAGTTGGAAAAGCAGTTACAGTAAAAACTGATTCTTATGATTGGGGAACAGTAGTTAAAGCCATTGAAATTGCTAAAAAAGATCAGGTTATTGTAATAGGTACTGATGAGGATGATCAGGCTCTTTGGGGTGAATTAACATCTAAAATGGCCCAGGAAAAAGGTTTATCTGGTACTGTAGTAATGGGGGCAGCACGGGATATTGCAGCCATTAGATCTTTAAATTATCCTCTTTTCTCTTCTTCAATTATTTCAAATGCTGGTGACCCTTTAAATGAAGGTGAGGTTAACGTACCTATTAAATGCGGAAATTTAGAAATTAAACCAGGGGACATAATAATTGGTGATGATTGTGGGGTGTTGGTTATTCCTAAACCACAATACCAGGATGTCATCAAGGAAACTTTAAATATTAAAAAGCAAGAAAAAGAAATTTTGGACAAAATTGAAAAAGGTTTTAGTTTATCTGAAATTTTAGGACTTTAATACATTCAATCAATTTTTTTACAAAGAAATATATACATTAATTATCTAAAAGACGGCTATTGTAATCTATTCTATTATTGAGGATTTTCATGAGTAACACGTACGATACTATTAGAAAACATAAGTGGAAGATAATCTTATCTTTCGCTGCAGCTTTTTTTATCATATTTGCCATATCTTTTTTAATAGGTATAAATGATATTTTAAATGTTTTAAAACGTACAAATTTGGAATTACTCTTATTGAATTTTATTTTAGAGGCAATAATAATTTTATTATGGACTTTCAGGTGGAAACTTATTCTTAACATTGTAGATACGGCACCGAAATTTAAAACTATGTTAATAATGCTTATGGCCAGTCTTTTTGGAAATAATGTAACTCCTGGTGCTGCGGGTGGAGAACCTTTAAGAGCTTATTTATTGAGAGAACTAGAAGGAGTACCTTTTGAAATTGGATTTGCTTCTTCCACTGCTGATAGGGTTTTTGAATTTTTCCCCTTTGTAATTATATCTCTTTTCGCCGCGATTTTCATTCTGACTTGGAATATTGATCTAATAACCCGATTGTTTGTGAGTATTCTGATTTTCATAACCATGATCTTTTTTGTTATTCTAATCTACGCTGGTTTAAACAAAGATATAGCTCAAAGAATAATTATTAGGATTACACGATCAGTGTTTCCTTTTATAACTAAATTTACAAAAAAGCCACTTGACTTTGTTGAAATTCGAGATAAGCTTATATTTTATGTTAATAGATTTTCTACGGGTTTTTTGCAGGCTTTAGAGGATAAAAAAGTATTTATATTGGGTTTTATAATCTCCTTTGGAATGTGGGGAATAGATGTGTTCAGAATATATGTTTGTTTTGCGGCTTTAGGTTCATATCCTCCCATTATACCTCTAGTTATTATTTATACTGTTGCAATATTGATCTCTCTTCTCCCGATCCTTCCCGGAGCATGGGGAATCAGAGAAGCTACCATGGTGGGTCTTTTTGCTGTTGTAGGTGTACCTGCAGATGTTGTTCTTGCGGCTAGCATAATTGATCGTGTGGCAAGCTATTTCACTGTTACATTTATTGGTGCCATGGCTGCATTGTATTATGGTAAGTTAATAAGAACTAATAAAAGTGTATCAGTTTAGAATTTAATTTTTTTTGGTTATTTAAGGCTTAAATTGATTAATAAACTTGTAATCAATCTTAATACCATAAACTATTTTTTAAATGAATTTATTTTACATTTAATACTATCGAAAACTATATATATAACTTCTATCAACATAATTTATTATATAAAAGTTTCGGTTTTAACATGAAAGAATTGGGAATTATTTCACATATCTCCAATAAAGGTAATATTATACTCAGATCCAGTCAAACGCCTGGTTTTGGTCTTCCTGTTTTTTCTAAAAATAAAGAAAAACTTGGTAGAATTCATGATATTTTTGGTCCTACTAAAAAACCATATATTACCATAAAGCCCAACCGTGCAATAAATTCTAAAAATCTTGAAAACCGAGTTGGAGAGGTTTTGTATGTAGGAACAAAACCCGTGAAAAAATGGGGGCGAAGAAAACGAAGGAAAAAATGAAGTATGATGTTTCTGAAATCGAAAAAGTAGAAACAAAATGTCCAGAATGTGGCTCGGAAAAGCTTATAGGCGATTATGAGCGTGCAGAAATCGTTTGCGGCGCATGCGGTTTAGTTATCGATGACAATCTGGTGGACATGGGTCCTGAGTGGAGAGCATTTGACCACGAACAAAGGGACAAAAGAACCAGAGTAGGTGCACCTATAACCTATACTATTCACGATAAAGGTTTAAGCACCATGATTGACTGGAGAAATAAGGATATCTACGGTAGAGATATCCCTGCCCGGAACAGAGCCCAATGGTACCGTCTGCGAAAATGGCAGAGGAAAATTAGAATATCTGGAGCAACTGAAAGAAACCTGGCATTTGCTCTAAGTGAACTGGACCGGGATTCTTCAAGACTAGGTCTTCCTAGAAGTGTAAGAGAAGCAGCGTCAGTAGTATACAGAAGTGCTGTGGAAAACAAACTCATAAGAGGACGAAGTATTGAAGGAGTCGTAGCAGCATCACTATACGCAGCATGCAGACGATGTAACGTGCCGCGTACTTTAGATGAGATAGCCGAAGTGTCACGGGTAAGTAAAAAAGAAGTAGGAAGAACCTACAGATTCTTAACACGTGAACTGAACATCAAACTACCTCCAACTTCACCTGTTGATTACGTACCACGATTTGCAAGTGAATTAGGGCTTTCAGGCGAAGTTCAATCTAAGGCAATTGAGATCATCGAAAAAGCCATGGAAAAAGGTTTAACCTCTGGAAGAGGCCCTACAGGTGTTGCAGCAGCAGCATTATACATTGCCTCAGTACTTTTAGGTGAGAGAAAAACCCAAAGAGATGTGGCAGACATTGCTGGTGTAACTGAAGTAACCATAAGAAACAGATATAAAGAATTAACTGAACAGCTAGATATGGGCGTAACCTTATAAAACCATATCTAAAAACTCTTTTTTTAAATTAATTAAATTTATTCCTAATATTTTATAATGAATTTAAATTAAACTTATTTTTCAATTTGTAGTTTATAATTAATTAACACTCTTTTTCCTTCTGTGCAAAAAACAGGAATAATCACATATTCAAATCTAAAAATGAAAAAATGGGCACAAAACATGGAAAAAAATCAACACTCAATAACTTTACAACCCAATTTATAAAAAAATTTATATATTAAAAAATAATTATAATAATTATAATGGTGAGTAAGTCCTTCTGAAAGGATGATGTCCACGTAGGTGGAATGGGAGCGAGTAGGAAAGGGTTCACCATATTTACTTCTTATTTTGATTGATAATTGTATTTAACATTTTCTCCATGATCTTTAAATTTTAATTTATGCATAATTCTAGATGATATTAATTCATAAAATGAAGAATTATTATCCCTATATTTCATATGAATAGCTCCAACAACAAAATCAGCTATTTGAACTCCTCTATTTTCACGTGAATCTACGTGTTGTACAGTAAATTTAACTTTAGAGTTAAAATTATCATTAAAATCATTAAGAACAGAGTTAAATTCTTCAATCGATTTTTTAGGAAGATATTTATCAATTATAATGGTAACAGGACTATTTCCAATAACTTTGTTTATTGTTTCAATTATTAAGACAGTAAATGAGAAGTCTTTAATATAATCTCTTTTTTGTAATTCATTATAATTAACATCATCCTTTTCAAGTATAAAGTAAGTAATAGCTACATTTTTATTTCCAATACACTTTAAAATTTTAGTTCTTACATTTTTATCAGATTCAGAGAATTTTAGCTCACTATATTTCTTATATTCTTTCTTTATTTTCTGTCTAGTACGTTTAATGCAATTATATAATGGTTTTGGATTATCTGTACAAACTGCAGTTACTACAAAATATTCACTTGAACCAAATCCAATGTCTCCTGATTCGTCTAAAAATATATATTTCACTTAATTCACCAATCCATAAATAGATTATTTGAAATACTATATAAAATTAGAGGTTTTTGGGGGGATAGGGTATGTAAAGGTTTGGATATATGGTAGGGTAAGATAAAAGAAAGTATAATAATGAATAAGAGGGTATAGTTAATCATATTCATTCTTTCAAAAATCAATAATTTATACATAAAACTAATAATTTAATGAATTTTATCATATCTAAAAAACTCTTTTTTAAAATTATTTTAACTTATTTTTAAGTTTATATTCAATGAATTTGAATTAAACTATTTTATTTTAATTTTTAGTTCTACATGTATTGAATACTAAATGAACTATTTTTAATTGATCCAAAAATTATTAATATCCTTCTTAACAATACTTCTTTTATGAAAAATCGTTTCAATTGGTTTTTTGAAGTATTTTTTGTAGCTTTAATTTTTCTAGATATCTTTTTGTTATTAATATCTGCTATATTTGAGTTAAGAATTACCAGTTATTATAACATAGGTTTATTCGATTTATTAGCCTCATTATTTTTAATATTTGGTTATTATTTTAGATTTAAATACAAATTAGCTGAGTTTAAATTAATATATATTGCAGCATTTATTCCATTCTATTTTATTTTTATAAATCTAATAGGACTGACGGAACCTAATTTCTTAATAATTTTGCGTTTAGTAATTTTAGTTAAGATATACGTACTCTTAAAACTATTCAATGTATTAGGACGTCGTGTAATTTCTTTTCAAGAAAGAAGTAAGCTTATATATCCGATAATATTTTTTGCGGTCATGCTTTTTATCTGTTCAACTATTTTTTTGTTCGCCGAGCAAGGAATCAATCCTAATGTCCAGAATTACGAAGATTCTGCATGGTATGTTATCCAAACCATAACTACAGTAGGTTATGGGGATATTGTTCCCTATACTGCAATAGGAAGAGTAACTGGAGTAGTTGCAATGTTAAGTGCAATTATAATTACCAGTTTGATCACAGCATCAGCCACTTCTTCACTGGTGGAAGCTTTTAGAGAAGAGCGGGATAAATTAACTCAAAAGAATATGGAACGAATTAGAATCATAGAGAATAAAATAGATGAGATAAATAAAAAAACTAAGAATTTAGATAAATTAGATGAATTGAGTTTTCAGCTTAAAGAAATTAAGTCTGAACTGGAACGCATTAAAAAATCTAAATAAAGAAGATTTTATTAATTTTACAAAAAAATTTATCTTAATAGGAATAAACATCAAATCATGAGTTTAAGTATCACTAATTTTTATATTTTAATTTTAATAATAACTGGAATTTGTGTAGGTTTTGCAACCGGCCTTTTGGGAGTGGGAGGAGGATTCATATTAGTTCCAGTCCAGTTTTGGCTATTAGAATCAATGGGGATTAATAGTACAATTGCTATCAGAGTTGCCTTTGGAACCAGTCTGGCTGTGATTTTACCCACAGCTATAAGTGGAGCCTACGGTCATTACTATCGCCGATGCGTTTTAGTTAAACCAGCCATAATACTTGGTATTTTCGGATTTTTCGGGGGATTACTGGGAGGGGTAATAGCTAGTAATGTTCCTGGAGAATATTTGAGATTAATTTTTGGATTCCTACTTATTGGAGTAGCTATCCAGATGATAACCTATAGAAATAGAACTTCAAAGAAAAAGAAAGTTGAAAATATCTATTGTTATGTCATGTGGGGTTTAATTGCAGGAACCTTATCCGGACTTCTGGGAATTGGGGGCGGAGTCATATTGGTGCCCATATTAGTTTTAATTATGGGATTTACTGTATTAGAAGCCATAGGCACGTCTACTGCAGTTATAATATTTACATCAATTGGAGGGATATTGTCCTATATCATCAATGGGTGGGGTGTGGAAGGATTACCACCCTACTCTTTAGGATACGTAAATTTACTGCAGATGGTTATTTTAATATTATTCACTGTACCTATGGCTCAAATAGGTTTAAGGGCAGCTCATAAACTTCCTGAAAAATATTTAAAGATAATATTTGTTGTTATCATTTTATACATGGCATTGAAAATGATCGGAGTTTTTAACTGGTTAAATTTACCTTTGTAATTCTAGTTAAAATTTAAAAAATTGTTTTACATTCCCTTCAAGGATTAAAATCAAAAACATTATTATAACTGGATAATAAGTTGAATATAGAAGAAAGGGATTTCTCATGATTGAATTTGTATATTTTCTAATCATTGTATTCATATTCAGTTTAATTTCCCAGCGTATAGAGAGTATTCCAATTTCTCCTCAGATGATTTTTATTGGAGCAGGAATGCTTCTAGGGTCTGGTTTTCTTGGTGTTGTGAATTTGAATTCTGATCCAGGTATTGTTCTTTTTATAGCAGAAATAACACTGGTATTAGTTCTTTTCAGTGATGCATCAAAGATAAATATTAATGATCTCAGGAAGAATAATTTAACCCTAAGATTACTTTCTATTGGATTAAGTTTGACAATTATTTCTGGAATTGTTGTGGCCACGCTTTTACTCACTGATCTTAGTATTTGGGAAGCAGCAATTATAGGTGCTGTTCTAGCACCAACTGATGCTGCCTTAGGTCAGGTAGTGGTAGAAAATAGAAAATTGCCATTACTGGTTAGGGAAACCTTAGAAGTAGAAAGTGGTCTCAATGATGGTTTAGCCGTACCCTTCTTACTATTATTTGTGGCCTGGTCAATTGCTGAAGAAACTTTCAGTCCTGTCGGATTTTTTATAGAAACTACCATAGCTCAAATTGGATTTGGAGCACTTATAGGTATAATTATCGGGCTTGTTGGGGGTTGGTTTGTTTATAAGGCACAAAAACATAAATGGATGACAGAAACTTTTCAAAGAATTAGTTTGATTGCGCTGGCCATAATTTCATGGTTAATAGCTGATCAGATTGGGGGCAGTGGATTTATAGCAGCATTCGTTGCCGGTTTAGCAACAGGGTATATGCTTAAAGATAAAGTGTCAAGTTTCATCCGTTTTACAGAAGCAGAAGGCCAATTGCTCAATTTATTCGTTTTTTTCTTATTGGGTTTTATAATCTTCCCTCTACTGCCAAATTTAACTTGGCAAATAGTTTTATATGCTATTTTAAGTTTAACTATTATTCGGATGTTGCCGGTGGGTATTTCGCTTATTGGATCTACATTAAAAAAGGAGACAATATTGTTTATGGGATGGTTTGGCCCACGTGGACTAGCATCTATTGTTCTGGTATTAATAGCCCTTGAAGAGCAGCCACTTTTTCCCGGAGAGGAAACACTTCTTTTAGCGGTTTTTACCACAGTTCTTTTGAGTGTTTTTCTTCATGGTATGACTGCTTCTCCTCTGGCCAATATTTATGCCAAAATACTTGCTAAAATGGATAATACTTGTATGGAAAAAGAATAGGGTAGTTATATATGATTAAAAAGGGAGGAGAAAAATGTAATTCTTTATTTTGATCATAGTTTAGTTTATAAATCTTCAAACACTACTGCAGTACCACTTAGACTAACTAAAACCTGTTTTTCTTTAAGTCCACCAATTTCACTGTAATTTATTGATATTTCAGTTACGGCGTTGGCTCCCAGCTTTTTTGCATCAATCATCATACTTTTTAATGCAGTATTCCGGGTATTTTCAATATTAATAAGAAAATTAGAACCGACCTGTCCCTGGATCTTTTCCAATTTGGAGACTTCTTTTTCATCATGAAGTTCTAGTAAATCCTCCCCTCTTACAATTCCTAAATATTCAACTATCTTTTTTCCTCCAACATGGGATGTGGTTAATGGTTTAACTCCTAATTTAAGTATGTCATCCATGGTCACCACTTCTGAAGGAATTTCTTGAATTTCAGATGGTTTTTTACCTCTTCCTAATTTTTCCATTAACCGGGAAATCAAACTGCCAATATATCCAAAAATATAGGATAATGCTCCAATAAAAACAACGAATATTAAAAAGTTTATAAATATAGGGAAAGCTGCTTGAATCATTAGTGCAAGTCCGCCTAAAGTAAATAGATTAAGTGTTATAGGATTTTTAGGGAAAATCCAACCATAGATGTTAATGAGAACAAATATTAAAATGGCACTTATTGCTCCGGTACTCTTACCATATTTGGCACGGGCAATATAGGTTTCCACAAAACCCGCAATCAGTGGAGATACTATGAACATAATGTTAAATCCGAATATGACCAGATTTCCATATGCGCATATCACTGCAGATATAAATCCAGCTAAGGTTCCAATTAGTACCGCAGCAATGGCCCACTTTTTATTAATGATAGAATTTTTTATTGATTTGCCTGCATTACTTAAATTCATATTTTTAGCCTTTAATATTCTGGATACGTGTTAAAATTAGTTCAGGGGTTTTCGTAGGAAATTGCAGTTCCAAAAACAGTGACCAGTATGGTGTTTCCCATGGTGCCGCCTAAGTTATTGTAGGTAATATTTACACCAATTATGGCGTTGGCATTTAAACTTTCAGCCTTTTCTTGCATACTTTCAATGGCAATGTCTCTGGCCTTTTTTAACTCTTCTTCGTATGCAGAGGTTCTGCCACCTACCACATCTCTTACACCAGAGAATAGATCTTTGTATACATTTGCTCCTAAAAGAGCTTCACCAGTAACTAAACCATAATATTCTGTTATTTTTTTACCTTCCATAGAATGGGTTGTTAGAATTATCATTTTTAAAACACCACTTAATCTAATAATAAATAGTTTTATTGTTATAAAATTTTTCTATCAAACAAACTACTGTTATGAAAATCTTTTAGTAGAGATAAAAAGAGAAAAAATTTTTATTAATTATCTAAAAAGCCTTTTAAGTTTAATATCTAATATTTTAAATAATTATTAGTATAATAAGAAAATTAAAAGGTTTTATTGAAAGAAAAATATTAGATTTGACCTCTAAACATTATATAGAGCCATATTATTATAAATACAGCAAATACTGCATATATAATCCTTCTGGTCCTCATAACCTTTTTTTGTCTGTCGGCCATAAGTTTTTGACATTTATCAGAACAAACAACTTCTTTCGGGGGGATGGGAGTTCCACATACTGCGCAATGTCTGTGTGGTTCTGTCATTATTACACCTCTTTTTTTTAATTTTTTAAGATTTATTAGTTTCTTTAGTTTATAATTTTTTGAATTAATCTGGAACAATAGTGGTACCTATCTTTCCATCTATTGCTTTAATGATATTTTTTGGTAAATTACCATTTACAATTACTGTTTTTATCCCGGATCTTTTTAACATTTGGATGGCGGTCATGTCAAAGAACTCATATGTCCCAGCTTTAATGTCTTTGTCAGAAAACATTTCAATCATCTTTGAAGGGGTGATGCTATCAAATTTTCTGGCTTTATCATATTTGGAGGGGTCTTTGTCGTATAATCCATCAACCGAGGTAGCATTTATGAGTAAATCGGCTTTCACAAATTCTGCCAGAATGGTTCCCACTGCATCGGTACTGTGTCCTGGTTCAGTTCCACCCATTACAATGATCCTTTCTGAAGTTGAAAATTGCAGTGCCTCGTTGAAATTCTTCGGAACTATTGGGTAGGCAAGCTGATCAAGTGCCATAATAAGAAGTTTTGCATTTAATCTGGTTACATCTATACCTATATCATCACAGAATGATTCACTGACACCTATGTCTCTTGCAATATTTATATAATCACGGGCAGTTTTACCACCACCAACCACCACGAATATTTCATGCTCCTGATTCATCTTTCTTAAAACTTCAGCATAATCTTGAAACATCTTGTAATCATGATCTTTAATTATTATTGATCCACCAATAGTAACCACTATTCGCATTCTATCACCATATCAATTAATATTCTATAAATATAAAAAACTGTGGATTTTATGTTTATTACTAATATTATTTATTAATAATATAACATGTTTTAATTTTAATCCTAAAATAGTCTGATTTTAACGATGTGGAAATCACAGAAAGTGATGAAAAAAGATATATTTCAATCCTAAAATAGTCTGATTTTAACAATGCTAAAAATAGTTAAAGGAAAAGCATTAGAACTATTTCAATCCTAAAATAGTCTGATTTTAACATATACCTGTCGGTTAACTGTCCCTTTGACCCCTTCATTTCAATCCTAAAATAGTCTGATTTTAACACCTACGATATAAACGTTTAAACCAAAATAAAAGGAAATTTCAATCCTAAAATAGTCTGATTTTAACTTATCAATCAAACTCTTACCCCAAAGCTCATTCCAATTTCAATCCTAAAATAGTCTGATTTTAACATGTATCGAACCGTATGGGTGTACTATACGTATTTGCATTTCAATCCTAAAATAGTCTGATTTTAACCGCCTTGCATACCATTTCCAGCAACGAGCACATCTATTTCAATCCTAAAATAGTCTGATTTTAACCTATATTTCTTTATAAACATGCTAGCCCTACACTGGTATTTCAATCCTAAAATAGTCTGATTTTAACGCCTAATACTTTTATGGATGCTGTTGAGGCGTTAGCAATTTCAATCCTAAAATAGTCTGATTTTAACCATATCATCCTCGAAGAAAACGTACTCTTTTTTTACATTTCAATCCTAAAATAGTCTGATTTTAACGTATATTTAGGCGATTCTTCATTGGCACATTGTTTTATTTCAATCCTAAAATAGTCTGATTTTAACTAAGCCGCTGTTCCTTTACCATGTCTCATATAAACAATTTCAATCCTAAAATAGTCTGATTTTAACCATCATTCACCTTCTCCACTTTTTTAGCTGTTACCTCAGATTTCAATCCTAAAATAGTCTGATTTTAACACATGGACGCGTTAAAATATTTATAGATTATAATAATTTCAATCCTAAAATAGTCTGATTTTAACAGTTTTACTAGTAGTAAAATAAGAATTCTATCGGTATTTCAATCCTAAAATAGTCTGATTTTAACCAGTAATTTTGATAATCTATATTTCAGTGTTAGATTTCAATCCTAAAATAGTCTGATTTTAACTTTGGTTCAATAAATAATTTAAGAAAAGAATATTGTATTTCAATCCTAAAATAGTCTGATTTTAACTATTTAACAGATTTAGATTTCTTGCTGAAGGAATAAAATTTCAATCCTAAAATAGTCTGATTTTAACAGAAAGCAAAGTAAAAGCTTTATATGCATTACTGAGATTTCAATCCTAAAATAGTCTGATTTTAACGAAGAATATGAAAAAACAATAGTAAAAGAAAAAGACATTTCAATCCTAAAATAGTCTGATTTTAACGTAGAACGGTTTATGATAAATTAACTAGCATAAAACATTTCAATCCTAAAATAGTCTGATTTTAACTAGTCTTCGATTTCCCTGACCAGATACGATTATTTGTATTTCAATCCTAAAATAGTCTGATTTTAACCCGCTCTAAAACCAAATTATCTGTCTCTAATACAAGATTTCAATCCTAAAATAGTCTGATTTTAACCTCTTATTTACTGTAATAATATAATTTATATGATTACTATTTCAATCCTAAAATAGTCTGATTTTAACTAAAAACCCTGCCTCATTCAATTCACTAAAATACCGCATTTCAATCCTAAAATAGTCTGATTTTAACCACTAAAAAACCTACGCCAAATCACCACCAAAACTATATTTCAATCCTAAAATAGTCTGATTTTAACCTTCGTAATGCTGTCAGTGTCTTACAACCAAAAATTTCAATCCTAAAATAGTCTGATTTTAACCTAAGCAACATCACCTCCTGCCGATGATTTATAAAATTTCAATCCTAAAATAGTCTGATTTTAACGCTGAACTCATGATTACTAAACGCCTCTTTTAACCATTTCAATCCTAAAATAGTCTGATTTTAACTATGAAACTTACTAAACTTTTTTATAAATATTTCTGATTTCAATCCTAAAATAGTCTGATTTTAACTTCCATTTTATGTAAAAAATGAGAGTGAGTGTTAATCATTTCAATCCTAAAATAGTCTGATTTTAACGACTGATATTCTACCGCTACGATACAGAGACTAAAATTTCAATCCTAAAATAGTCTGATTTTAACTATTTCAAGACCGCCAACCTCCATCGTGCTTGTTTCATTTCAATCCTAAAATAGTCTGATTTTAACAATGAAGTTTTATTTTTTAGCTCCAACTTTTTTTCAATTTCAATCCTAAAATAGTCTGATTTTAACTAACACTTGTGCATGAAGACCACCATCCTATACCGTATTTCAATCCTAAAATAGTCTGATTTTAACGTTTGTGATAGTTTTGATCTGGCCGATCAGTTACAGATTTCAATCCTAAAATAGTCTGATTTTAACGCAAAAAGAAAATCCCAAACGTATTAATCATAGACGATTTCAATCCTAAAATAGTCTGATTTTAACTTTATGCAGTCTTCCTCAAAGGATTAGCAGTTGTCTGATTTCAATCCTAAAATAGTCTGATTTTAACAACACTTGTCCTTGTCAGGAAGTAACCACGCCCATCAATTTCAATCCTAAAATAGTCTGATTTTAACGTAACTGTACTTGCACCTTTAATTCCCTGTGAGGTTAATTTCAATCCTAAAATAGTCTGATTTTAACATATTCCCCTGAATTATATGAGTATCTCCTTAAATTATTTCAATCCTAAAATAGTCTGATTTTAACAAGGTTAGGTTTTTCCGTATTTTTTCTGCTTCTTTTATTTCAATCCTAAAATAGTCTGATTTTAACAAAAAAGAAGGATGAAGCAAAAGAAAAAAATGCTGGTATTTCAATCCTAAAATAGTCTGATTTTAACCATGACTCCACAAAAACCGTATACCCACACGTGCATATTTCAATCCTAAAATAGTCTGATTTTAACAACTCTCCTGATAGATCCTACTATTCCCCCGATTTTCATTTCAATCCTAAAATAGTCTGATTTTAACTCTTTTCCTAGATATGCTGCAAAACTTTTTAACAATCATTTCAATCCTAAAATAGTCTGATTTTAACTTTGTGGTTGGCTTGTTAACAATAGATTATAATTAGATTTCAATCCTAAAATAGTCTGATTTTAACCCACATCATTTATGGATATGCATGTGATTATCACAGATTTCAATCCTAAAATAGTCTGATTTTAACCTGGGCCACGGCCCGGTTACTACTATCACTTTCCAATATTTCAATCCTAAAATAGTCTGATTTTAACCAACTTATATTTCCAGTATCTCCCTCTTACTAGTATAATTTCAATCCTAAAATAGTCTGATTTTAACCCTTCCTGCTCTATTCTTACAATAACATGACTACCATATTTCAATCCTAAAATAGTCTGATTTTAACTTGTCGGACGATAGGTGCGGGTATGCTTGTTCTAATTTCAATCCTAAAATAGTCTGATTTTAACTGATTTGGTACACATACACTTTACTATTTGCAATGCATTTCAATCCTAAAATAGTCTGATTTTAACGTGTTGATGAAATTATGTACATCTACAAACTCAGCATTTCAATCCTAAAATAGTCTGATTTTAACCGCACTGGTTAGACACAGCATCTAATATTACAAGCTATTTCAATCCTAAAATAGTCTGATTTTAACGTGAATTCGTTAGACCAAACTCTTGATTTGAACATATTTCAATCCTAAAATAGTCTGATTTTAACAATAACAGTTCCACCCACACCCTCTACAAAGGCATATTTCAATCCTAAAATAGTCTGATTTTAACTTCCAATCGGATCATATTATTACCTGATAAGTGCATATTTCAATCCTAAAATAGTCTGATTTTAACCCAATTAACGCTGTGACAATTAGCCGTTTACACGGATTTCAATCCTAAAATAGTCTGATTTTAACTTCCACTTTTTAACACCTTTTTTCTTTTTATTTTTCATTTCAATCCTAAAATAGTCTGATTTTAACAGGACTTCGTAGGGCAGGAATGTGACGTAACGGTATATTTCAATCCTAAAATAGTCTGATTTTAACGGAATGCGATGTGTAGTGATAGCCAATCATATTTTATTTCAATCCTAAAATAGTCTGATTTTAACACGAATTAATAGACGCTGAAGGAGGCAACTAATAATTTCAATCCTAAAATAGTCTGATTTTAACTAAAACAATATTTAACCTTCTCCTCTTTCCCGATATAATTTCAATCCTAAAATAGTCTGATTTTAACAAATAAAATACTAAAAATTATTTATTCTTCAACAATATTTCAATCCTAAAATAGTCTGATTTTAACTTTAAACATTATGAAGAATTAATTCTTTATTATGAATTTCAATCCTAAAATAGTCTGATTTTAACTGAGTATTCTGTTTGAAATAATTTATAAAATAATACATTTCAATCCTAAAATAGTCTGATTTTAACTGTTGCTACACTTTTACTCCAATCCCATAAGTTGTAAATTTCAATCCTAAAATAGTCTGATTTTAACTTACCATCACAAATTCCTCCTTTAATCAAAGATTTCGATTTCAATCCTAAAATAGTCTGATTTTAACTTATCCAGCCCTGCTTTTTCCAAGTCTTTGTAAAATAAATTTCAATCCTAAAATAGTCTGATTTTAACTATACCCACCGCTGCTATGAATGCAGCCTTACCAGATTTCAATCCTAAAATAGTCTGATTTTAACCACTTCGACAGCAAGGTGTAGTTGCAGCCTAAGTACATTTCAATCCTAAAATAGTCTGATTTTAACTTAATTTTATATATTATGCTCTTGATCTGGTGACTGCATTTCAATCCTAAAATAGTCTGATTTTAACTATCCAGTTGTCATCTTGATCTTTAGTTGCCCATAGATTTCAATCCTAAAATAGTCTGATTTTAACCTAGTGATCACGTCTCCATCAACCACAGACAAATCCATTTCAATCCTAAAATAGTCTGATTTTAACGGATATTGTGTCTTTTTCAATTCTACGTGCTTTGTAATTTCAATCCTAAAATAGTCTGATTTTAACACACTTCTTTCTTTCAGTATGAATAGCTTATCTTCATTTCAATCCTAAAATAGTCTGATTTTAACAGGCCCAAAATTTGCCATATTTCCTAAAATACATACTATAATTTACTCTATAGACAACTTAAAATTGTCGATTTACAATTCCCTAATTCATTTATAAGGAACGACGACTTATTAAAAGAGATACTTTAAAGGGGGAATGGAAACTATATACTTTTTTTTATTATTTATAGATATAATCATGGGGAATATTTTGAAAAGAATATGAATTACATAGTTAGAATCAATTTAGATATAAAATAACCTAGTGTAAGTTTAATCTTCAGTTAAAAATTTTTCTGATAAACGATCCAGAATCAGTACTCAAAAGACAAAAAAATATAAAAAAAATAATTAATGTTACTATAAAAGCCTATAAATTAAATTATTCCATCTACCGGTGCTTTTTCAATGCCTAAAACCTTTCTATCAAATGCATCCGCAGTCCTAAATCGGTATATTATTACAGAGTCACTATCCTTCTCAATTATATCCAATAATCCTGTTTTTATTTCTTCAAGCTCGCTTTTGGTAACTTCTCCTTCAAAGACAGAATTCTGAATCCAGTAAAGATGTTTCCTCAAAAATCCTTTAACTTTATTCACACGTTCCACTTTAATATCGTAGACAATAATCACGTACATTAACATACCTCTTATAAGTTACCACCACATCACAAATGGTTTATATTCTTTAGACCCTAAAAGATGTTTTATAAGTTTATAAGACTCTAAACGTATTAATCTTTTATAAGAAACCTTCCTTTTAAGTTCCCTATGTTTAATAGTTTTTTTAAGCCTTTCATCATACGTTTTTATAAAGGTTTTTCTGCCTTTATCATTTAAAAGGCAATAATTTAGTTCCTTTTCAAAATCATTTTCACCAAGCATCCTCTTATTTACAAGATAAAAAATCAACCTGTCCACTAAAATTGGTTTAAAAATCTCACTCAGATCCAAAGCCAGGGAAAATCTTCTCTCAGAGGGCTCATGAAGATATGAAATGGTAGGATTAAGTTGAGTATTATAAATTTCAGATAAAACCGTAGAATACAGCATTGAATTTCCAAAACTTATAAGTGCATTTATCATGTTTTCAGGAGGCCTTTTAACTCTTTTATCAAAATTAAAACTTTCAGGAAGAATTTCATTCATTTTTCTATAATAATCAGCACGTATTCTTCCCTCAACATTCATAACCTCAGTTATCATGTTGCAACCATCTAGATCTGGCAATATGCTGCTAATTTGATTTTCAAGGTTGTAATATTTAAGTACCTTTCCCATATTTTTTGCAGCACCTTCCACAAACCTTTTAGCTATGAAAATTCTTTTTTCATGATCCAGATAATGTTCAGCCTGATTTATAATCAGATCCCCAGATAAAAGCTTCTCTCTGGGATAAAAACTACCATCATAATAACCGTAATAATTAAAAAAATGAACAGGGATACCTTCTTTTGCAAGAAGATGAATTGCTTGGGATGATATAGTTAACGAACCGTAAGCGTAGATAGAATAAATTTTATTGATTGGAATTGGTTTTTTACCATCTTTATTTACGAAGTAAACTGTATTCTCCCTTCTTTTAAGCAGCCCATCTGACAGTAAATAATAATTCTTTTTCATTAGCTCACCAACACACAAGATCCACTATTAAAAATTAAACCCAACAAAACTCAAAATATGCACATTTCCTGCAAATTTTCATTTTTTCAGGTTTTGGAGTGTCATTATTAATAATTCTACCAATATCTTCAATTATACTCATTAATTCCTTCTCTTTAGACTCATCTAAAATAATCGTAGCTTTTTTTCTTATTGTAGGATAATTAATTACGCCTTTGATATTTTCAATACCTTTCTCATTTTTTAAATAATACATGTAGTAAAGAAGCTGGTATTCATGGGATTCTTTCATCTTATTACTCTTTTTGACCTCATGAAGCTCTAAATAATCTTGCTTTTTAATAAAATCAATACTGATTAGATTGTCAATGGTAAACTCTTTTTCATCTTTGTAACTTTGTGAATGCAGTAATTTTCCAAGAGAAACTAGATCAGATTCCTGTTCCATCTGGATGTGATGAGAAAAAAGCCAGAGTTTAGTCTTGCAGATGAAATAGTAATTAATTTGGGTTCCTATTATCCGGAGTTGTTTTTCAGAGTTTGAAAGCATATTTTTACTTCCAATTATATTCTGGATTGAGGAAGTTTATCCAATAAAACAATTTTCTTCAGCATCTAATTTCAGACCCAACTCTTTGTCATAAAATGCATTAACAAAATACGTATCATTGTCTAATTCTATATTGTTCTCTTTTGCAAGTTTTTTAAATTGTCCAATACTAATAGAAAGGAAATAGCTCATTGCTTCAAAATATCTTTTCTTATCTATTTCGTCTAGATAGTCAAACTTATATTTAAACGGAACTACTTCGTAAGATTGAAAAAGAGAATAAAACTCCGTTTCACTTTCACTATCATTAATGAAAGGAACTATCTGCTTATTAACTGACTTAAAATGCTTTTGTACTCTGTTAAACTCTTCTTTATCTTTTCCAACATATCCCTCTGAATATACATCATCTACAAGTTTTTGAATAATGTCTTCTCTTAAAATAACCACATTTTCAAGACTTTGCACTGTTTTTTGAACAATTTCAGGATTATAAATATATTTATCTTTTTCAGAACCTTCAGAAAAAATATTAACTAAAGCAACTTTATTTTTATTCCATCCTTCTCTATTTACTCTACCAAAGCGCTGGATTAGAGCATCAATAGGTGCAGGCTCTGAATATAACACATCATAATCAATATCAAGTGATACTTCAATTGCTTGTGTTCCAACCAGCAAATCGAGATTATCTAAAGATTTTTCAATTTCTTCCCTATCTCGAAGCATGAATCTACTATGCAAAAGTGCACTATTATCTATACCTTCAGATAATTCTTCAAAGACTTCTTGAGCTCTTAAAACAGTGTTACACACTACAAGAACCCGTTTTCTTTCATTTAAATCTTTGCTAATTATGTCAAGATTATCAAGTATGTTTCCACGGATAACATTCACTTCATGTCTTGTAAATTTTTCAAGTTCTTCTTTATTCATTTTTATTTCAGTTGAAATGCCCAAATTATTTTTAAATAAATCTTTAATGAATGTTGGAAGAGTAGCAGACATGATTAACATTTCAGCATTATAATTATTTTTCAAAATTTTTAGAATTTCAAGAATAAGCGAAGTTGTATGTGCATCGTAAGCATGAATCTCATCAAGGATGAATAAACCGTTGGTCATCTCTGAAAGTTGCATTTCAAAACCCTTAGTCCCAAAAAATGCTTTAAGTATCTGAAAGGGAGTGAGAATTTTGTATGGTCTGTAAATTTTTTTAGACAATCCTTTTATTGCCCTGATTTTATTTTTTGTTATATCATAGTTGTCTATGTCATCTGAAAATGCTTTATAAAGAAAATACGATGCTTTTCCATGTAATAATCCCACTAACTCCTTATTGTTAAAGTCCTTTTGAAGTCTTTTATACATTGCATTGATACTTGCAGTGTAGGGCAGTAAATAAAAGACTCTCTTTGATTTGATGGAATTTTGATTAGTATCGCTCCAAAAAAGAGATGCTTCTGTTTTACCGCTTCCTGTAGGGGAAGTAAGAAAAGCACTTCCATGCGTATTAAGAGCTTCTTTTTGGATTTTTCGAAGTTCAGGGAAGTTAAATATTGAACGCATATCTTTTACGCCATCTAAAATTTCATATTTTGAACCAGAAGCCAGATGATCACAGGCATTTACAAAACCCTTTAAAAATATTCCATATTTCCCATGTAATGTAGAATATTCATCATCTTCCCATTCAATGTAGTAAGGAAGCGCTGAATCTTTATAAACGTCTTTTAATTCATCCATTGAAGAAATTAAATAATAATTATCTAATTTATATCCCAGATATTCTTCACTCCAAGGACCTATAAACTCAAAGTAGCTTAATAGCTCTTTAAAATTAGGTTCTAATTCATTTAATTTTTTTTGATAAAGTTTTTTACCGTTAGGACTTGGAAACGTATTATATCGCTCGCGGAGTTTATTTATATCTTTATGATGAGTAATTATAGCAAGTCCTATTGCTTTTTTGTAAAAATCATCATAATTTAAAGCTGAAACAAACCCAGCAGATAGCATTTCATGGCGATATTTCCATCTTAACTTATTTTCACTATCTTTGAGCATTTCCTGAAAACCTATTGCTCCTTTTCCAAAATCATGGAAAAAAATAGAATAAAAAAGATGTTCCCAGAAATCATCGATCTCACATAACTCCGGAACATTTTCATAAGCTTTTTTAATACTTTTAAATACTTTTAATGCATTTTCTGTGTGTTGTAAGATTGTCTCATCTGGTTTTGCTAAAAGGCCTTTTTCAATGTTCATTTGTGGAACCAAACTCCCCACTCCTTTTCTTTATCAAAATAACATTCATCTTGATAATCAAAGAACTGGTTCATTAATATAAATGGTTTAGTGCCTACTGCTTTACGTGGAATTGTGTTAGTAAAATGTGTTGGTAATGATTGAATAGTACCAAAAGCACCGTTTGTGCCTAATGGGAGTATGGTTCTACCAAGTTTTATGTTTGATTTTTTTTCAAGCTCTACTTCTTTAATTTCACTGATAGTTACTAGATCTGTTGAACGCCCTAAAAGGAGAGGATAGTGCGGTTTTTTAAAGTAATCTCGATAATCCAAATCATCCATATATAAATAAATTTCAGGATTTACGAGAAATTCTCTTTTAATAACGTTTGATTTACCTTTTAAACCAGATAATTCATATATTGTTTCTAAATCTACTGCTTTTCCCTGGTAATTGAATATATAACCAACAGATAAGTCTTCTGGAGTAACTAATTCTCCTTTAGCTGCAGATATAAGGCCATAAACTGTACTTAATGGAGGTACTGGTAAAGTTGGCTGAAATCCGCTGATAAAAGCAGGGTATCTGAAAGAAGTTACCCAACCTTCAATCAATATTCTTAGCGTTTTCATGATTTTATCAGCTCGGGAATTTCATCTGCTAATTGATCTACAGCTTCTTTGATAGTTCCTGATTTAATGTTTTCGTTTTCTTGGGTTAATTTAGCAATATCTTGATCTAATTCATCCATGAACCCTTTCCTACGGCCTATGTAAACTTTGGTAAGTAATGATTCAGAGTAGTCATTTATGACCTCTTTAAGAGCTTCAAAATCGATTATAGCTTCTCCATTTTCTTCTTTTGCTATATTCATGAAAATATGGTTACCACCATCAATTGCAGCGAGTACTATGAATTTTGGAGAAACATCAGTTAAATGAGATGTCAATTTTGCCCCTCCCTGAAGATATGGAAGAGCTTTGATTACATCGTGGGCTCTTTTTATTCTAATGTCATCAGGCATTGTCCATTTTTTATTTTTTTCTTCATGAGATAATCCTTGCTCTTCAGCGATTTCTTCAAGCATTGGATACATATTTTTATATCCAGTTTTTTCAACTCCATAAAAAACTCCTAAATTGTCAAGATCTATTGAAAAAATACCTTTAAGAATCGTTGCGTAAAATTCATGTTCGTAAGGTACTGGATTTCCTTCATGTCTAGCCATTACGCCATAATCCTTTTCAGGAAAATGTCCAATTATTGAAATTAATGGCGAATTTTTTAACGGAGAAATTCTTGTAACTGCTTTTCCATCTGTTTTTTCTTTGTTTTCTTTTATTTTGGCTGCCCGCATATAACCAAAAACATCGTCATCATCATATTCAATAGGATTAGCTTCTGTAAATGCTATTTTTGTTTCCCTAGTTATTGGAGACATTTTCCATCCAAATTTTTGTTCTAATGTGTCTCTCCACCAATATCTTAAAGCTTGCCCTGAAACATATGGATATAGTTTTTTACCCTTCCATATTGATTTAACTTTTACAATATTATCTGTTCTTTCGCCAGCGTCCGTACCTGCGTTATTTAGCGCAGAATGTGGCGCATCTACTAAAATAAAGCCAACTATTGTTTTAGACATTTTCTTCACCCATTTCAATTTCTTCATTTATAGCTAAATCTTTTGAAATTTCATCTATAGCCATCCATTCATTTAAATTTTCATAAATTCTAAATAAAAGTAGATCTTGAGTTTCTTTCCATCCTGAAGAGCTTTCAGGGAAAAGATAAGTTACATATTCATCAAATGAAAACAAAGGTTCTTTTTCTCCATTTTTAATCCGTTTCTTTATTATAATTCTTAGTATATTCCTGAAAGTATCATATCTAGTAGCATTTTCTAATTTTATAAGAGATTTAATATCCTCTGTCTGCTTAATATAACTAGATAATCTATCTCCAACATCCTTAATTGCTTCAACTCGCTTTTTATCCATATTTCTTACCTCCTCAAGATATTGACTAATTAAATCCCATCCACCAATAGCTTCTTTATTTTTTTTGTCAATAAAAAATCCAATAATAGACTTATTATCTAAAAGATTGTTATAAACTGTATTTTGACTATTTTTATATTCATTTTCTTCTTTTACTTTTTCCCAGTCCACATATGCATATCCTTTTCTGACTATTTTTTTCCAATCATCTGCTTTTTCATCTTGATTGATATAAGTTAAAAATCTAAAAACGGGAGTAGGAAAGTAGTAAATATCTAAATTAGCGCCTTGATTAAAATTTTTAAAACGATAAAACGTTAAAGAAATTTGATCTAAAGATATCATTCTCCCTTCAATATCCATTATTATCATTCCAACGATATGGAAAAGTGCATTTTTAGTATTTTTATATCCTTCATTAAAACAACCATTAATGCTTTTAAGTTTCCACTGTTTCTTTAAATTATATATGGATTTTTTAGACCAATTTTTCATCAAGAATTCAGAATTAGAATGAAGTAAAAGTAAGTCGCCGCATTTGTACATAATTAACGGGGAAAAGTGAACCGCAAATGCACATGCAGAACAGTAGTCAGCGCCTTTCGTACCATAAGAAAAATAGTTTACCATAGCACCAGAACCTGTTAATGGCATTTCCGATTTAAAATATCTATTTTTAATATTGCGCCTTCCACAACCTATACAGGATCCAGAAGAATTCAAAGGCCCTATTTCTTCAATTAAGCTATTATAATATTCAATTGCTTTTTTCTTCCGTTCAGCTATTGGTTTTTTAAAATCCCCTGGATTCGAAACTTTACCATTAGGAAAAACCATTCCATGAAGAATAGAACGAAACCATTTTTCATTTGAATAAACCATATCAAATATTTCTTCTGCAGCCTTTTCTAAGTCATCTTTATCCAATTCGTCAGGTTTTTTACCAACCCATTGACTTATAGCCCAAATTCCCGCATCTACAAATGGATTTCCAGTAAAATCATAAATTGTTTCACTCATATTTGACCTCCATTATTCAACCATCCCAAATCCCATACTATTCTTCTCACCAAGCCCACAATCATAAACAAATTCCAAAAGCCTCAAATCAGCTTCAATCTCAAGATTCATCATGAAACATCTGTGATAAGTTCCTTTAATATCAATCCTGCGCCTTTTAGCAGATTTCATATCAGGCTTTATCCTAACCCACCTTTCACCATCAAAATCCCCGTAAAATTTAACATATTTATTAATCAAATTTTTCTGAACACTTTCATAGAACCGCTCATCTCCAGGATCCAGATCCCATATCTTAAGTTTTCCCCCAACTTCTCGCTTTATTCTGGCCATAATTGGTGACATGGTTTTCATTTTCATATTTTCTTTAAAAATAGGTTTTTTTAGAAGTTCAATCTGCTCCACCAGTAGTTTATCACCTTTGAAATTTACTTCGGTGTTCTCAAGGTGCCCTTCTACGAGGCTTTTTATTAAGTCATCATTAGGAGAAGAAACATAGAATTCTAATTTTCCATTTCTGGAAATAATGCCCTGTTTTGTACGTTTAAATTGTGGAACGTAAATCTGTGAAAAAGTAAAAAATTTATAATCCTTTGAAAAATGAAGTTTTGCTGCTAAATCAAGGTCAGATATCTTACGATAAATAATAGCAGAAAGGATGTGGTTGTAATTATAAGGAATTAAATAATTACTCATTTGTGATGTTAGATTGATTTTCAATCTCATTGCTCTACATATTTTAATTTATTAAGGTACTATATAAATTTTAGTTCTCTTTTGTTAGTTAATGAGCTGTATTTTTATTTAGTTCTCTTTTGTTAGTTAGTAGAATGTATTTTTCTAAATATTACTCATTCTGCTTATGTTTGAACTAAATATCATATAATTTTCCTTTATATGGTCTTTTTCAAGGAACATTCATTCATCAATTTATAACTATTTCATAATTCTTCTCTTTATGAAAATATACATGGATGGTATATTAATTTATACTGATTATCCCAGTTTTGATATTTATACTTTATTATTGAGTATAAATGACAACAATTATATGTAAAACATATAATGTATATATATCAACTGGAAAATAGGGAAAATAGGTTGATATGAACATAAAAATTATGGAGGTTTACTGTTGTCAAATGAATTAAAAGAAACTTCAAGAACTATTGAATTAGTATTAGGTATTGTTGGTGGAATTTTTGGATTATTAGGAGGAACATTTGCAGTTTTATTTGGCAGTTTCGCAGTGATGAAATAGTATTGTTAAGCATAAGTGCAATTTTAGCATAATTGTCGGGATAGTTGGTTCTATATATGTTACCAAAAATCCAAAGATAGGAGGAATTGTGCTAATAGTAAGTGCAATATGGTTATTAATAAGTATTTCACTATTTGGAGTGCTTGGAACTATATTGTTAAGTATTGCAGGTTTAGTAGCTGTTTTAAGAAAATAATAACATTCAGGAATTCAAGGAGATAAAAAAATGAGAAATAAATTTGTGATAGTTTTAGCAGTGTTTTTGATAATGGGAATTGTAGGAATAAGTGGTTGTACAGATAGTAACTCCAATAATGGGACTTCAGATTCTTCTTTAAAGGTATCCAACTTAGAAGTAGTATCTGAAGGATATGGTATGTATGATGTAAAAACCACCATAGTTCCTGATAAGGATTATGACTATCTCGAAATGGTTTTGATCTGGTACGATTCCAGCGGTGCTATAATTGAAAAAAATTCATTAGTTTGGAACATTAATAATGTCAAATCTGGCCAAACACTAAAAGTAACTGGTAATGGTTACATCACTGGCGACGAAGTGCCTGCTAAAGTAGATGTTTTAATCTTTGATACTCTATTCTCTGATGGGGACGAATCTAACGCCATATATAAAGAAACTGTTGAACTTTAATATTATTTTTTTTACTTTTTTTTGGTATAGATCTACATGATTTTTTTTACTTTAAAAAATCTAATTCAAATATAATAAAAAGAATCGATAATTAAAAGAGTAGTTCAAATTATAACAACAATATTTTTTAGAATTATTTTTAAAATCTTGAACTACTGATAATTTATGAGAAAAAATCGATATATATGTTAGTTTCAGGTTTAGATTGTAATATATAGTGAATTATTTAATTTATAAAAAACGAAAGTTTTCATTAACATATCATCAATATATTTCATATGTTCAAATAAGGAGAACTTTAACAAAATTTGAGGTATTTTAATATGAGGAAAGTAGTTTCACTTGAATTAAAAAACCGTATGAAACGTTTTAGGGATCATATGGGTAAAACAGATCCAGACTGGAAGGTGGCAGTAATCTTCAGTAAAATCAATCTATATTACTTCACAGGAACCATGCAGGACGGTATGTTAATTATTCCCCGGGATGATGAGGCCACATTCTGGGTTCGTCGAAGTTATGAAAGAGCATTAAATGAATCATTATTCCCAGATATCAGATCAATGAGAAGCTTTCGAGATGCAGCTAAATACAGTGAAAACCTTCCATCAACAGTTTATATAGAAACAGAAGTAGTTCCCTTAGCTTTATATCAAAGATTTCTAAAATACTTTCCATTCAACGATTTTAAACCAGTTGATGCTCAAATAGCAACAATTAGAACAAATAAAAGTTATTATGAGTTATCCAGGATGAGAAAGGCCGGTAAAATTCATCAACACGTACTGGAAGATATTGTACCTGAATTATTGGTGGAAGGTATGAGTGAGGCAGATCTGGCTGCAAAGTTATTTTACACACTGATTGAGGAAGGACATCACGGAGTAACTCGCTTTGGAATGTTTGATACTGAGATGATTTTAGGCCAGATCTGTTTTGGTGAAAGTTCCATTTATCCATCATCCTTTAACGGTGCGGGAGGAGGTTATGGTATGGGTCCAGCAGTCCCCCTTATTGGAAGCCGTAAACGTAAGTTAAGAAAAGGAGATCTGGTTTATATTGATGTGGGATGTGGGGTGGAAGGTTACAATACTGATAAAACTTGCACCTACATGTTTGGAGAATCACTTCCCCAACCTGCTCTGGATCTGCATGATAAGTGTGTCGCTATACAAAACGAAATAGCAGGTATGTTAAAACCAGGAGGCATACCATCTGAAATTTACAGTACCATCATAAACTCTTTAGATGAGGATTTTCTAGAAAATTTCATGGGCTATGGTAATCGTAAAGTCAAATTCCTGGGCCATGGCATAGGATTATTAATTGATGAATGGCCAGTAATTGCCCAAGGTTTTAATGAACCTCTTCAGAAAGGAATGGTATTAGCGGTAGAACCAAAACATGGAATTAAAAACATAGGAATGGTGGGAATTGAAAATACTTTCATTGTCGCTGGTAATGGTGGAGACTGCATTACTGGAACCAATCCCGGTTTAATACCAGTATTTTGAAAAAATCTCTTAAAGTTGGTTATTTTCCATATCTCTATATTAATATAGGACCTAAAACTAAATGTTGATATGTTATGAAAAACAAATTCTTAACATAATAAGCTAATTAAATAAATAAAGCGCATTTTTCTTGAAAATAATTAAATATTCATAATACAACTATCTACTAGCAGAATAGTTGTTATTTTTATAAGGAGTTGTTAATAGTGGCTGAAATATCATCAAAGGAGTTATACGAGTTTAAAAGGACAATCAATGAGTTGTCTGATAAAAAAGGAAGGGGAACAGAACTCGTATCAGTATATATTCCTCCAGATCGCCAGGTTAGTGATGTGGTAAAACACATGCGAGAAGAACTGAGTCAAAGTGCTAACATTAAAAGTAAACAGACTAAAAAGAATGTTCAATCTGCAATAGAAGTTATAATGCAGCGATTAAAACTTTTCCCAAAACCCCCGGAAAAGGGGTTAGTTCTATTTGTGGGAATGATCCCGAAAGGTGGCCCGGGAACAGAGAAGATGGAAAATTATGTTTTTGAACCTCCAGAGCCTATAAAAACTTACACATATCACTGTAACTCAGAATTTTTCCTGGAACCTCTACAGGAGATGCTGGGTGACAAAGAAATATATGGGTTGGCAGTTATTGATAGGAAAGAAGCAACTGTTGCTGTTCTCAAGGGAAAAAGGATCGACATAGTTAAGACATTAACCAGTGGAGTTCCTGGTAAGCATAAGGCCGGTGGACAGTCACAGAGAAGATTTGATCGTTTGATTGACCTGGCGGCGCACGAATTTAAGAAAAGGATCGGAGAGACTATAAACGAAGCTTTTCTAGCCATACCTGAAATGGAAGGGGTTATAATTGGTGGACCTGGTCACACCAAGGAAGAATTTGTGAAAGGAGATTATCTGCATCATGAAATAAAAAATAAAGTTATAACAACGGTTGACACCTCTTATACTGGTGAATTTGGTATAAGAGAAGTTATTGAAAAATCCATGGATGTTTTAGCTGAAATTGATGTTATGCGTGAAAAAAAGCTGGTCCAGAAATTTTTAACTGAACTGGTAAGTGATGAAGGATTGGCTTCTTACGGTGAAGCAGAAGTTAGAAAAAACCTGGAAATGGGTGCTGTGGAAGTTCTATTACTGTCAGAAGATATAAATTCTAGAAGAGATAAGTTTGAATGCCCTTCATGTGGATTCATAGATGCTAAAACATTTAAGAACACTAAAACAGAAAGTGAAGAGAATTGTCCTCAGTGTGGGGAAAAAATGAATCTAATAGAAAGTAAGGATGTAATTGATGATTTTGTGGAGATGGCAGAAGAAGTGGGATCTGAAGTTGAAATAATATCCACAGAAACTGAAGAAGGAATGCAGCTTCTAAAAGCTTTTGGAGGTGTAGGTGCAGTTCTCCGTTATAGGGTTTAATATTTTTTTTCTGGGGAATTAATGTTTCCAATTATTTTTTATCTATTTTATATCTCCTAAATTAAGATTTTTAATTCTAATTGAAAAAATAAAATAAAATTAAGAGTTATTTCGTGGATATGAATGGCTCATCCTAGTCTTCGAACTCGAATTAAAGATTCCACAGGAACATTTTCAACTTCACTTATTCCTTTTTTATCTATTAAAACTGTTACCAGCAATGGTTCGGCATTGAGATCTTTTAAGATGTTTACCACTTCTTTTATGGTCCTGCCGCTGGTTATTACATCATCAACAATAACTACTTTTTTGCCTTCCACTGATGCAAAGTTACTGCTTATAGCTCCTTTAGCATCTTCACCTTTTCTATGTTTTTTCGGGTGAAAAACAGCTATTGAAGTTTCCCATCCAGTTTCAACGTTTATTATATCGGCCATCATGGTTGCAAAGGGCACACCACTTACCGCAATACCCATTATAACGTCTGGTTCATTGTATTTCAAGGCCATATCAGCCAAGGCTGCTGAGACATATTTTAATCTAGCGGAACTCCCTCCTAAGCTTTCCCAATTAATTGCAAAATCAACAGGAACATCTTGTGATTTACTCCCAACTTGTTTCCCACTCACCTGTAATATAAGCCAGCG
Source organism: Methanobacterium sp. BRmetb2 (assembly GCA_003491285.1). Taxonomy (NCBI): domain Archaea; kingdom Methanobacteriati; phylum Methanobacteriota; class Methanobacteria; order Methanobacteriales; family Methanobacteriaceae; genus Methanobacterium; species Methanobacterium sp. BRmetb2. The sequence continues at coordinate 463,764 of CP022705.1, read as the reverse complement.
AGCAGTATCTTTTGATACATTTAGTTCATCTGCTATTTCTCCGGTTGTAAAACCTCTGCTTCGCAGTTCTGAAGCTTTTTTTATGAGTTCTTCGCTCATTAAAACACGTCCTACTTTTTTATATATTTAATAGTCATTAACTTTAACAGGTATTTCTTTCCGGGCAGATTCCATAGCCGCAAGAACCCCTTTCAAAGCATAAATACCGTCTTCACCAGTTATGGCTGGTGTTTCATCATTGATTATTGAACTTAAAAAGGAACTGAGTTCTTCTTTTAATGGTTCCTTCTGAGCAACCCCAATTTTTTGAGTAAATTTCCCATAAACATCAACTGTTTGATCAATGTAGTCCAGAGATATAATACCGTCAACACCGGTTATTTCCAGTTCTCTTTTTTTGTACGGTGTAAGCCAGTTTACTTCAAGCATGCCTATGATTCCACTTTCAAATTTAGTCATAATCTCTGCATGATCTTCATATTCACATGTTTCAAGAATACTTCCCATGTTGGCATAGATCTCTTTTATGGGGTCATCTAAAAGATAATACATCACATCAAGATCATGAATGGCCAAATCTACTGTTACTCCCACATCTTTAATTCTCGGAGGAAATGGCCCGACCCTCTTTGCTGAGGTTGAAACAACATTACCTATGGATCCATCCTGTATAAGAGCCTTAGCTTCATCTACAACTGGATTAAATCGTTCTACATGCCCTGTTGCTAACTTTAAATCGCTTTTTTTAGCAGCTTTCACCATTTCTCTTGCTTCGGTTAGGGTAAAAGCTATGGGTTTTTCCACTAAAACATGTTTTTCATGTTCTATAGCGTCCATTACAACCTGGTGGTGATGTGTTGTTGGTACACATACACTTACTGCCTCTATTTCAGGTATTTCAAGCACATCTTTATAATCTTTATAACTGGCGGTATTGTATGTAGCAGCTACTTCATCAGCTTTATCTTTCATCAGATCTGACACCGCTAAAAGGTTTGCATTCTCTATTCTTGAGTATACTCTAGCATGATTGAGACCCATGGCTCCAACACCAATGACACCCACATTAACTTCCTTCAATCGTAATCCTCCTTCATAATCTTGGCAGCATCAACGCCAATTTTTTCAGCATCCTTAATAGAACTATCTAATTTCACCTGTGATAAAATTTCTCCTTTTTGAGAAAGTAATATACTGTAAAGATTTAATTTATTTTGTTTTATTCTTGCAATAACCCCAAGAGGCCACTGGCATCCGACTCCTAACTCTCCAAGCACAGTTTTCTCAGCCAAAACTTCTTGGGAAGAATTATAATGATTCAATCTGTTTAATACTTCTTTTTTTTCACTATCTGCCCTTGTTATTACAGCTAAGGCGCCCTGACCAGCGGCAGGAGTGATATATTCAAGAGAAAATTTTTCTTTTACGTGTTTGGATAAGCCCAACCGGTTTAAACCAGCTTCAGCCATTATGGTTGCATCGCATTCGCCCTTATAAACTTTTTTTATTCTAGTTTCTACATTTCCTCTTAAAGGTTTTAATTTAAATTTCTTTCCATGATGGTTACAGAATGCTTCTCTTCTTAAACTGCTGCTTCCTAAAGTGAAACCATTTGACAGTTCTTCCCATTCATAGTTAGATATCAAAACATCATGGGGTGATTCTCTAGGTGGAACTGCAACTATCTCCAGGTCAGGGTCTAATTCTGTTGGAACATCCTTTAAACTGTGTACTGCAAAATCCACCTCTTCATTTAGCACATATCTATCAAGTTCCTTGGTAAAAAGACCTTTAGCATCAATATTATACAACTGTGAATCAGTTATTTTATCGCCAGTCGTTTTAACAATTTTAATTTCTATATCTTCTTGAGTAATTTTTGATAATTCATTGACTACATAATTTGTTTGTACTTGTGCTAATTTGCTTCCTCTTGTCCCAACCTTCAATGCACCATCTCCAATAAAAACAATAAGATACTGTATTAAACAATAATTTTTCTTTTATAATAATAGATAATTTTCTATTTAGAAAGATTCATTAGTTCTCTTTTATAAAATTTGTTATCTCATATTAATATCAGCAAAATTTGATCTGTAAATCAGAAGTATGGTCTTAGATCCGCTTGCCATAGCAGATTCAAGGGCATCATCAATATTCCTGTGATATTCTGCATTTCTATTTATTTTAGATTTTATACTCCTACCTAAGTCATCGGTTAGGATCAATTTTATATTTTTAGGGGTGTTATCTAGGAAATCTGCCGCCATTTCTTCATTGATTTCTTCACAGGTAATTCCATATCTGCCCCCCAAAATTACTGCACAATCTTTGTAAGGGGAGATCATTTCAAATGATTTTTCAACAGCTTTAACATTTATCCCCGGATTTATTTCTTCAATAATTGTAATTTTGCCTATCTTTTTTATAGATGTACGTCCCTTTATTCCTCTATAATTCTTTAAACCTCTTTGAATGGTTTTGATTGGCACTTCTAAAATTAATGAAGCACACACAGCCGAGAGAACATTGTTGAGATGATGTTCTGCCGGGGCAAAGGTTGAAACATCAAATTCAGTATTTAAAAGCCTGCCGTTTATGGTTTTTAAGTTATTAATTACTGCCTTAAAGTGGGTATTATCCAATCCAAAATTAACATTAGAAGCCCCCACATCTACTTTGGTTAGATCATCTTTGTAGCCGAATGTAATGGTTTTTTGGCTAAAACGGGAATATTTTGACTTAAATGCATCATAATCACAGGCCACCATTTTACTATTAAATATCTGGGATTTGGCCATGCTAGCTGTTTTAGTTCCACTGGCTATAGAATAATCTTCAGCCAAATTGGTTAAAATTCCTACATCAGCCAGACCAGTTCCACCGAGAGATGTTTCCAGTATAAAGATACCTATTTCGAAATTTTCAGCCAGTTTACAGGCTTTGATGATGTTGGCAGGAGTTATGCTTATATTATTTACTAATAAATGGGTTTTATCATCAATCAGAGCTTCAATACCTAAACTACTTAAAACCAGTGGATTTTGTTCCTTAAATATCTCTTTTAACATCCACACAACACTGGTTTTGCCCTTAACTCCAGTAACTTCAATAACCGGGACCTTGATCCGAGTGGATAATAAAAGTTTAACGGCTTCATGATGAGTTATCTGATTTTTTTCTTCTACAGTAGAATGTACTGGAGCCACAACAAGTAAATCTTCTTCGTCAGGGATTTTATCAACAAAAATTAGTCCTTTTTTAGTTAATACATTAATATCTTCTTTTTTTAAAGTTTTATAAATATCATAAGCATAAACTTTATCTAAATCTTTTTTTAAGAATTCTAAGGCAATTTTTATTCCGCCGTGGGTCATGTCAACTACTAAGACTTTCATCTGGATAACTCCTCCACATAAAATAGAATAAAATTAGAAAAAAACTTTTCAGGGGCTTATTCCGCCTTCTGTTAATTTTTCTCTAACTCTCCTATAAAATCCTTTGGTTAAACGAACAAAAAAAGCATAATTATCCGATTTTTTGAATATTACTTCGTCCATATAATTAATTTCTTCTTCAAATTGACCATCTATAACTGCCATGGCCTTTTTACCTTTTCTAAGCAGTTTTACCTTAATCTCACTCTGATTGGAAACAACAAAAGGCCTTGCACCCAATTTAAATGGACATATAGGTACTATAATAAATGCGTTAACGCGTGGATCTACTATAGGACCCCCTGCAGACATTGCATAAGCAGTCGACCCGCTCGGCGTTGCAATTATAATTCCATCAGCCCTTAATTCTTCTACAATTTCATCATCAACACATATTTCTATATGTAACATCTTAGCAGGTTTTCGGGTCAAAATAACCACTTCATTAAGTGCAGATGGTAATTCATGGTAGTGACATACTCTCAGTTGCATTCTTTTTTCAATGAAATAGTTACCAGCTAAAACTTCTTCTATTGCACTAAATGCATTTTCAGGTTCAATTTCTGTTAAAAAACCCACAGTACCCATGTTAATACCAAATATAGGAATTCGTTTACCATTGATAAAATTTTGAGTTCTCAGAAGGGTTCCATCACCACCAACAGCTATGATCATGTCTACATCCATTTTCTCCAAGTCACAACTTAATTCCTGATATTTATCTAGTTTAGAAAAAAGAGAAGAATCTATAGTAATATTGATCTTTTTTTCTAAAAGGAATTCAACTATTTCATCTGCTAATTTAATTGCGTCCTCTGTATCAAGGCGTGCAACAATACCAATATCCATTATATGCCCCCCATCACATCTAATATATCCCTATGAAGTTTTTTGTTACCTGCAGCTAAGATAGATGTTTTATCTTTCACAGTTAGTTTGCCATTAATAATTTCATTATTTAAATCTGTAACAATTCCACCAGCTTCTTCAACGATTAATTTACCAGCCGCAATATCTACTATTCTTAAGTTATCCCTCAAGTCGATAAATGCATCGTAAGTCTTGTCTGCTACGTAAGATAGTTCTATGGCAACTGAACCCATTATCCTCATCCTTCTTAGTCTTTTACAGAGATAATCTAATTTTTTCACATTGGTACCATAAATAAAAGCACCGACCAGAGAGTTATTCAGTTTATCGATAGTGGAAGGAACGGCATTTTTACCATTAATAAATGATCCCTGACCTTTAACTGCTTCATAAAGATCTCCTGTTGCTAAATTTTTAACATAACCCATATTAACATTGTTAATTGTAGGATACTCTTTACTTTTAGTCTTGGCTACTGCAATGGAAATACCGTAAGCAGGCATATTTTTTACTGCATTGGTGGTTCCATCGAGAGGATCTACTACGAAATAAACTTCAGAAGGTTCATTTTCAATCTTTAACTTACCAATCTCTTCACTTATAAGTGTAACAGGCAGTTCAAGATCTTTTAATACTTTAATAACTTCAGTTTCAGCTTTAATATCAATAAGTTTGGTAGGAGTACCGTCAGCTCCCATCATTACTACTTTACCTGCCTTTTTCTTACCGACATAGGGGGATACAGCTTTTTCGACTTGGTTAATTATTTTTTTGGAAACATCCATCCAGAATTGTGTATCATCTTTTTTCATAATTTTACTCCAAATAAACCACTGCAGCTACAGCAGAACCCCAATTTTTAACGGTATGGTTAGTTTCTTCTACTATGATCTCATTAATCTGCAGAGATCGTACATCCATCATATATTTAACCATATCCACAGCTTCTTCTCTTATCTTAATTGGATCTGCATTTATTCCAGAATTTTCTACCACACAACCAAAATCATCTGATTTTGCTACAGCAATAACTGCAGTTATATGGTCACCTTTTTTATCGGAGGTTACATGGGATAAAACACAGTTTACCATAGATCCTGGTGTTAATTTTGGAAGTTTTACTATTTTTGTTCCCTGGGGGATAATGCTGGAAACTTTAATTAAATTTACATCGCCGATTCCTGCGTCTAAAAGTGCATTGTCGAATGCATTGAGTTTGGTTGGTCCTTCTGATTTTCCTGTTGTTATAGATATATTCATGGTAGTACCCTAAAATTTTGTTTGTAAAGTGAATTTCATGTGGTATCTATATATAATTCCTTATTTATACAATGAATTTTATAATTATAATGAAATTAAAGTAACGGTCAATTAATATCAAAATTTATATTATTGATTAAATTAACTATTAGATTACTGCAATCTAGTTGATTTACAATTTATTCAGATTTTATAATGTCTGTTTAATTCATATTTTGAGATAAACGCATTTCATAGGTTTGAATATAATAATTTAGATTTATATTAAAAATAAGAATCTAATTACATTTAAAATAATTATCGGAGGAAGAATTATGTCAAAAAAAGTGGTAGAAGTTAAGACTTTAAAAGTAGGTAAATATGTCATATTAGATGGTGAAGCATCAAAAATAACCAGTATCCAGACCTCATCACCAGGAAAACACGGATCAGCCAAGGCCAGAGTTGAAGCTGTGGGAATATTTGACAATCAAAAGAGGAGTATTGTAAAACCAGTGGATACAAAAATTGATATACCCATAATTGATAAAAGAGTTGGTCAGGTTTTAGCATTAATGGGGAGTGATGTTCAATTAATGGATCTGGAAACTTATGAAACCTTTGAATTGCCTATCCCTGACGAACTAAGTGATAAGTTAATTGAAGGGGCAGAAGTCGATTATATTATGGCACTGGGTAATAAAAAATTAATGAGAATAAAATAATATAGATAATTGATATTGTTATTCTTGATTAAAATGAGTATAAGTATTATGAGAGAATCATTACTTCTTTATACTTATAAAGGGAAATTTTATGCTTTTTTATACTCATAATAACTCTAAATTTGCCTTTTCATTGGATGAAAATGAATTTCAAGATTCTAATTTAAAGGCAGAATATTATGATAAAGATTGCTGTGGTATTTTAGGAGTGCCCTTTGATAGTTCCAGCACCTACAAAACTGGTTCAAGATATGGACCAGCATTAATACGTCAAGCCTCCTATAATTTTGAAAGATACAATCTTACTCTTGATAAAACTTTAGAAATTCCCGTACATGACTTGGGCGATGTGGAGATAATTCCTGGAAATTTTAAAAGAACCTGCCAAAAAGTTGAATCAACAGTTAAAGATCTTATCCATCAAAAAATTACCCCAATTCTTTTAGGCGGCGAACACAGCATTACATATCCTGCTTTAAAGGCTATGGGTGTGGAAGATGTAACGGTTATTCATTTTGATGCTCATATGGACATGGCAGATAAATATATGGGCGAAAAATATTCACATGCAACCGTAATGAAAAGGATTTATGATTTAAATCCAAAAAATATTATTCAAATAGGAGTCAGGTCATGCTCTTCTCCTGAGAAACTGTTTGCTGATGAGAACAATATAAAATACTACACTTCGCAGGATGTTTACAATAACTTCAGTACAATAACTGAAACAATAGATGAAATAAATGGAAAAATCTATATATCTGTAGATATAGATGTTCTAGATCCTTCATTTGCACCATCCACCGGAAATCCAACGCCTTGTGGTTTAAATCCATTCCAAATGGAGAAATTAATATCTGCCCTGGCCCAAAAAGAGGTAATGGGCATGGATCTGGTAGAAGTAGCTTCCAATCAACTTGGAGATATAACTGCTATAAATGCTGCAAAGATTATTTACGATTTTCTTTGTGTCAAGAGTTAATCTCAAAATACATTTTTTTTATTTAATATTGATTATATTGATTTTAAACAGTTAATTTAGTGCATAATCAAAATTTATAATATATAATAAGTATTCTAATTTTAACATAATTTTTTATTTTTATTATTCAATTAACAAAAAAGATTTTCAGCTTTATCTTTATAATACTATTAGATAAAATAGCTGATTAAGACTAACTATTATACTATATAAATCATATTTTCTGGAAGAAGTTTAAAGAGGAAACAATATGGGGAAAAAAGAATTATTGGAAGAAATAGATGAGATAACCAAGGACAATATAGCTAGAGCTTGGTGGATGGAAGATTTCAAGGCAGAAAATATTCCAGAAGAAGTTTTAGAACATATCATTAATTATAAAAATAGTTCTAAGGCATTTGGAGAGAGAATGCACTCTCGTCTTCAGGATCTTATAGACAATCCAGATTCTTACACCCCCAGTTACAAGAAGCGTTATCAAAACCTGATCAAACACTGTTCATCCCTTACAGCCCTGCAGGCTTATGCCTTAAATCATTTATTGGGTATGGATAGCAGTCGAAAATATCAAAATGTGCCTGAAGAGGCAAATCTTCAGTTTCCTCAGGATTTTACACCGCAATTAGGTTATCAGGTGGGATGGCACTTTTTTGTTGGAAACTGCACATCTGATGAAGGAAAAGATTATGGCATATTAGTTTCGTTTTATCGTTACTCCTTGCTACCACCTCCTATTGCCAGAAACTTCGGATTAACCGACATGGAAAACCAGATATGCGAACTTCAGTTAGCCGTGGCTGAAGCTGGAGGAGAACACATTCAAGCCAAACCATTCGCTGTATCAGGTACAACTGGTGTGCTGAAGACAAAAAACCAGCCGTTTGAGTATTCGATAGGAAAAAACAGGATCAAATCCCAAAATAAAGATGAATTATTTCCTCTCGGTGTACAGGCATGGGGTGTTAACCAGGGAGGGGAAAAATCAGTAGAAATAGAGGTGGATCTACAACTATCCTCCAACAAAGAATTGCTCCTACAGGGAAATAAAGGATGTTTGCCGTGTTGTTGTTCCATTGGAACACTCTACTATTCAGCCACTAATCTGAGTCTAGAACCCGGAAGTATCCTTAAGATTGATGGTAAAGAAATTCAGCTCTGTGAAGGTAAATTCTGGCATGACCATCAGTGGGGTAATGCATTGGAACCACTTGGAAATCCTCGTTGCGAGGTAATGAGGGCAGCTAATAACCTTACAAAGCCATCTCGCTCCAGAGGATGGGATTGGTTTATGGCCCAGTTTGAAGGTGATAGAGAGATCACCATGTATGCACCCCATACTGATACAAATTTGAAATTTTATCATCAGACCGGAGTTCAACCTCCAAATACAATGGATGTGGCAGTAGCGGGACAATTCATAGATAAAGACCATACTATAATAGATGTAAAAGGTAGATTAATGGTTGACGAGTGGGTTAAAAGTAAAAAATCATCAGATCCCCACCAGTACTTTATTACCAATACCTGGTACCCTAACAAATGGGAGTTTCAGTTTGAAGATATGGTCCCCGAAGATATTCGAAACTTCGTCATGACACCCATAGTTGAGGGAGGACAAACCGGTTACAATGCTAGCGGGGCACAATATTCAGAAGGAGGAGTGTATATTAAGAATCCGAATGGAGATTTAATAGGTAAAGGTTTCGCAGAGTCTGTTTACTATGCTGATTCCCTTCCCAACATGCTTAATTTAGCCGGAATCTCAGACACCCCCGAGATGAGAGAACTGGTAGAAAAACCTTTACCATCTGCATATCTGAAGTTAAAAAGTTTTTTATATCTTGCTTGGCCATCTAACCAGAAAAAACTTAAAAAAATTCTTAAAAAATGTGTTGAACAGGGACTACCTACAGTCATGATTGGTTAGGGGTTTACACGAGTAAAAATCAGGAAAATAATTATAATATTCTTTTTAACTTTTTTTTGACGAAGGCTAATACTTTTATAAACATTGTATACATAATACATTAAATAAGATTTAATTTTACTAACATTTAATTAATGATGTGAGGATTTGCCATGAATACGAGAGAAGTGGAACTTTCAGGACATATAATCGATTCTCTAATGCTTCCCAAGACATTGGATATTATAATGGATATGGGAGGAGATTTTAAAATTCTTGAATTTCAGGTAGGTAAACAAAAAACCGATACCAGTTATGCCAGAATTATGGTTGAAGGAAAAGATCCCACTCATTTAAACGAGATTCTCGACGAATTAAGCGAAATTGGAGCCACCATAGCTGAAATTAGAGAAGTAAAACTTCAAAAATCTGAAAAAGATAAAGTACTTCCTACAGATTTTTATTCCACAACAAATCACCCAACTTCTATACGCTACAATCAGGAATGGATTCCAGTTGAAAATATAGAGATGGATTGTATGATAGTTTTAGATTCAGAGGCTAAAAGAGCATACTGCAAACCGATGGGTCGCATAAAAAAGGGTGATCTTGTAGTTGTTGGACGTGAAGGTATAAAAGTAGAACCTCCTGAAAGGCCTAGAGGAAAACAGGGAGTTTTTGAATTCATGGGAAGTGATGTATCCTCAGAAAAACCAGTAACAACCATCATTAAAAAGATAGCTAAAGAAATTAAGGAGATTAAAGCTAGAGGTGGTAAGATAGGAATTGTAGGAGGTCCTGCAATTGTTCACACTGGATCTGCACCCGTATTGTCACAGATGATAAGGGAAGGATACATTGACGTGTTATTTGCTGGAAATGCCCTAGCTACCCATGATATTGAAAATGCAATTCACGGGACATCACTGGGAATGTGTGTTAAAACCGGAGAAGCAGTGGCCCGAGGGCACAGACACCACATATATGCTATAAATGAAATTAACCGGGCAGGTTCCATAAAAAAGGCCGTAGAAAAAGGAATTCTTAAAAAAGGGATAATGTACGAGTGTGTGAAAAATAATGTTCCGTTTGTGCTCGCTGGTTCTATAAGAGATGATGGCCCACTACCTGATGTCATAACTGACGTAATAAACGCACAAGATGCCATGAGGACCTATGTACAGGACGTTGATATGGTGATAATGATTGCTACCATGCTCCACTCCATAGCAACAGGTAATATCCTCCCTTCACAGGTAAAAAGTATTTGTGTGGATATAAATCCTGCTACAGTAACTAAACTTGCGGACAGGGGAAGTGCTCAAGTTGTAAGTATTGTTACTGATGTAGGAGCGTTTTTACCCATTCTTCTAGAGGAACTCCACAAGGATGATTCTAAGTAGAAATTTAAATCAAAAAATATTTTTTTTTTTATTTGGTTATGGTTACTCTGGATCTAAAATAATAAACAGCTAAAAAGACTAAAAACAAAACAATAAGATCTATAACGCTGTGTAATATATTGGGAATGATTATACCCACATTATCGAGTGAATTCAATATTAATAATATTGCAATTGCTGATAAAAATGTTAATATACTTTTTTTAACATAATCATATCTTAAAAAAAGGTCTGCTTGCATTTGTTCTTTTTGGAATGTTAAGAATATCCAGAAAACAAAAGCTATGCTGGCTAAAACAACCAAAAATACTATTATCCTAAGAATATATTGAAATTCCATTTTCACACCTATTATTTATTTATTAGTCAGTTTATATAATTGTTTAGTAATGGAGGGACTTGAATGATAAAAGGAAATATTTTAAATGTTTTCACAGAGGAAATATATCCGGCTGAAATCACAATGGAAAATGGTATAATCAAATGCGTAAAACCAGTTAAAGAAGATTTAAAAGGTTGCATCGTACCAGGTTTTATAGACGCCCATATCCACATTGAAAGTTCAATGATCACACCTTCAAGGTTTGCAGAAGTCGTAGTGCCCCATGGTACTACAGGAGTGGTTGCTGATCCCCACGAAATAGCTAATGTAATGGGAATTGGGGGAATAAAATACATGATAAACGATTCATCATCAGTACCACTCAAAGTATTCTTCACTGCACCATCATGCGTCCCGGCAACACCGTTTGAAACTTCTGGTTCTGTTTTAAGTTCAGTTGAAATTGATAAACTACTAAAAAATGATGAAATAGTGGCATTAGGGGAGATGATGAATTTTCCCGGTGTAATAGGGGAAGACCCAGAAGTATTAAAGAAGATTGAAACCGCTAAAAAACATAGAAAACCAGTTGATGGTCATGCGCCACTTTTAACTGGATCGGACTTATGTAAGTATATTGCAGCAGGAATATCCACTGATCATGAATGTACCAATCCTCGAGAGGCACGGGAGAAAAGACAGAAAGGTATGAAAATAATGCTAAGGGAAGGATCATCTGCCAAAAATTTAGCCGACCTCCTATCCGTAGGCGGAGATTTTATTGTTTCTGATGACAAGCACCCTGAAGATCTACTCCAGGGACATATAGACGTCATGTTACGAAAAGCGATAAAATTAGGCCTGGATCCAGTGAAAGCTATTAAAATGGTAACTTTAAACCCGGCTCAACATTACAGCTTAAATAATGGCGCTATACAGCCAGGTAAATCAGCTGACCTGGTGATTGTAGATGATATCGAAAAATTAAATGTAAAAAAAGTTTATATCGGAGGGGAACTGGTTTCAGAAAAAGGTAAAGTACTCTTTAATGTAAAACCGCTCACCGTCGAGAGCACCTTTATTCTTAATAAAAAAACAGGTAAGGATTTTGAAGTATCCTCTACTAATGACGCTGAGAAAGTAAGGGTAATTGATGTTATTGAAGGACAACTTTTAACTGAAGAATCTGAAGAAGTTCTACCAGTAGAAAATCACAATATTCAACCAAAAGTAGGTGAAGATATTCTAAAAATTGCAGTGGTTGAAAGGTATGGCCATAACCGAATTACTAACGCTTTTATACGTGGATTTGGACTAAAAAACGGAGCCATAGCTTCCAGTGTTGCTCATGATTCACACAACATTATTGTGGTTGGAAGTAATGGAAAAGACATGGCCCATGCAGTTAATTTAATTCTAGAGAACAAAGGCGGACTATCTGCAATTGATGAGACTAGCTGTTATTCATTAAAACTTCCAATAGCAGGACTTATGAGCGTCGAGAGTGCGGAAGAAGTCTCTTTGAAACTTAAAAATTTACACCAGGCGGCAAAGGCCATGGGTTCTAATCTGGAATCACCATTTATGACTCTGTCCTTTATGGCGCTGCTAGTAATTCCCAAACTTAAAATAAGTGATCAGGGCCTTTTTAATGGGGAGTCGTTCCAGTTTGTTGATTTGATAAAATAAATTAATTGAATACAAATGGAAGTTAAAACAATTAATATTTTAAAGTATGTTTTAGACTCGTATAATTCCTGTAATTCCTAAAAATGCCATCACCAGACCAAATAAAGCACCTAAATATCCTACATATTTAAATTGATCAATTTTGGGCTGGAAAAATGCAAAAAGACCGAATAAACAGAATTGGAATAATAGAATAGGGTCGTGTGAAGTAAAGGCTGTAAAACCTAAAAATCCCAAAAATCCCAGAAATCCCAACATCCATTCTTTACTATCATTGTTTTCCATTTTTCTCACTTCCTAAAAATTATTCTATTTATAAATAGATTATTTTTTAGATATTTATGCTAAATTATCTATTTTCTAATTATTTTAAATTTATCTTTCAATAGAATCTAATAGATTTTGCATTGCTTTTTTATGTTTTGAGCCCCCAACTTTATTTACAAGCTTAGACATTTCTCTAATCCTCTCAATGTATTGGAGACGAGTATCTTTATCAACCAATTCAAGTCGAGTAAGATAAATTAAGGATTCTATTACAGCAAAAGAAGCACGGTTAAATGGTTTTACACATTTTTCATTGATGATAACTTCTTTTGCATAGGCTTTTATTATACTTAATCGGGACACACCCAGTTGATCTTTTTTTTCAACTTCTTTTATATCAGTTAATTCTGTTATAAAAAATCCATCTGCATTCCTCAGTACAAATTGGTCTTTATACTTTTTGAAATACTCTGAGGAAGGATCTGAAATTGTGCATTGGACAAATGTCTCTGGATCTTTAACTATATTAACCACAAATTTTTTTTGTAATTTAATATTGTCCAAAGTGTGAGAGCCATGGTGCAAGTAAACGATAATTTCCTCTTCACTTTTACATATAACTCCTATTGGGGCAGCATTAGGAATGTTATCTACATTTTTAGTGGTAATGATAGTTTCATAAAGTAATCCTTTCTGCATTCCCACTTTTCTAATATCAACCATTTCTCTTTTCATCTGAACACATTACCAGTTAATGTACCATCTATTATGCAATCAAAATCTAATTTTTTGTCCCATTCCGCTTTTTTAAACATGTCCATATAGCATAGGCCTATTAGCTTTCCATCTTTTTTAAGGATTTTATCCACCAGTTCCTGGATCTCCTCAGCACTAATATTACTTTTTGGCATGGAAAGCCCGCCTAAAAGAGCAACAACTTCTGCTTCTGGATCTGCACTGACTGTAAGTTGCATACCCTCTGGTTTTAACTCTAATTTTTTAGCACTTTCAATATCTTTACCAGTTATAAAAATAGATTCTTTATCTCTTATAGCGTAAGCAAAGAGTTCTGCAAAAGGAGTGCACACGCCAGGCATTCCTACAAATGTTACTTTATCTGCATTGGCAACTTCCTCTTTAAAAGCTAAAAGATTTCCAGTTAATCCTTTAAATTCCTTAATTTTTTCCATGTTATCACTAAAATCTAATTAAGTATTGGAAGTATATAAAATTCTCGGAATAAATTGAATTAAGTAATAATCTCATAAAAAATCTCCATATCAAATTTTATCTAAAATAATTAATGGGCTACCTATCCAGAAAAAATCGCAGTAAATGAGGTTTTTTCAGAATTTTCTGGATTTTTAAGAAATTAATAAAGATTATATGAAATTAATTCCATATTCTATGTCATGGAAATTCAGAATCTAAAAAATGCAGCAAAGATACTTCAAAGTTCCAAGGAGTTTGCCAATTTAATCCCAGAGGTTAGAAGCAATATTGTAATGGCCAAAAAAGATGCAAAAACTGTACTGGATGTTGCAGGGATTCCAGGGCGTATCACCACTGTAGATAATAAACCAAAAGTGTTTACCACACCAGATTTCGGCGCATCATCGCACATGGCCCGTTTAGTTTTGAATATTATGAAATATGATTCTTCTAAAAGAAGTGCATTGAATTTAAGATACGATGAAGGATTGATAGACATCTGCACTAAATTAGGGCTCAATGTTTCTTATTATGATCGAAGAGAAGAACCAGATGATGTAAGAAAAATAGAAGGAGGAACTATTCCATGGGGGGTTAAATCAGCCGTTGATAGAATAGGAAAAGTTCCCGATGTAATTTATCACACAGGTGATTGGGGTAAGGAGCCTTCTATGGTTTTAATTGGTAATGACGCTGTAGATGTAGCTAAAATGGCAGTGTGTATTGCCAGACTTTTTAGTAAAAGGGAGGGTTACAAAGTTCTTTTTGCACCTTCCCGCGGTTCATATCCTTCTAAAAAGCCAGATGTTCCTTGTTTGTTTTGTGCTATTGCAGGTAATGATCCTAACGTTCCTTCCAGAGTTCTTTATAATGATGGAGAGAATATGGTACTTATGAACATATTTCCTTATAACAGGGGCCACTTAGAGGTTGTTCCAGTTAGCCATGTAACTGATCTAATAGACCTCGACCCAGAATCACTTAAAAACTTATTTATCATGATCCAAAAAACTATAAAGCTTGTGAGGAAAGTCATGCAACCAGCCGGTATAAATGTTGGGATAAATCTGGGTATAGCTGCCGGAGCAAGTGTTGAACATCTTCATGTACATGTTCTACCTAGATTCAAAATGGAATCTGGTTTTATGGAGACAGTTGCAAATACAAGGGTTATAGAAGAGACTATTGACGAGACCTACGCCAAATATATGGATAATGTTGAAATTCTAAAAGATTAAAAAGAACTTTTTTTAGGATTTTTTATTATTAGAAGTAGTTCTTATTGAGAATTAGAATACCTTAAAATAAAGTAAAAGATTGAAAAAAATTCAAAAAAAAGAATATGTCTAATTAATCTATGTTTACTTTGAATTTTTCTGCTTTTTCTACTTTTGGGAGTTCTACAGTTAAAATACCGTTATCAAATTTGGCAGAAGCGCCTTTAACTTTTATTTTTGCAGGTAAAACCATAGATCTTCGAGCTTCACCGTATTTTCTCTCTTTCTTTATAAAATTAGCCTCTGAAACTTTACTTTCTTCTTCAAATTTGGCCTGGATATCAATGGTATCTTCAGTGAGGTTAATATTTATATTATCTTTACTGACACCGGGAAGATCAGTTTTAATTATTATAGACTCTTCAGTTTCTATTACATCCATATTGGGCTTGGCAGGGATTGAGTTAGCGTAATCTGACACTCTTTTTTCAACTTCTTGTTGCATCTCTTTGACATTGCTTAATATGTCTTCAAACATTTTTTCTGCAGTGGTTTTACGTTTTTCAACTTTATCTTTCCCTTCTTCAATTTTGGCTTTTATTTCTTCCTTTTTTTCATCCTTTTCAGGCATATCTTTTTTTTCAATATCTTTTTCCACCATCAAATTCCTCCAGCCTTTTTATAAGATCGGTTACTCCAACACCCTCTGTTGCCGTTAAAAGGAGAGGGTCATCCACTTTATTAATATACTCATCAAGATACTTAACATTTTCTGCCAAGTCTATTTTATTAAAAATACATATCATTGGAGTATCATAAAGTCTATTAATCTCTTCATATAACTTGTATTGACTTTCCAATGAATATCCACAGGTTTCTGATGCATCAAAGATGTATAAAATAACTTCTGCTAGGTACTCCAATGCCACCATAGCTCTAAGTTCTATAGGATTCATATCCCTTACTGGCCGGTCCAAAAGGCCGGGAGTGTCAATTATTTGATATTTGATCCATTTTTTTTCAAAATGACCAATTTGAATGCCTTGAGTTGTAAATGGATAATCCGCAACCTTAGGTTCTGCTGAAGTTAACCTTCTGAGCAACGTAGATTTTCCCACGTTAGGAAAGCCAGCTATAACCACAGTTACTGCGTCAAAGTCAATGGTAGGAGTGTTTTTAAGTCTTACTTTAGCATAATCCAAAAACTCAAGATCATCATCTATTCTATGTATAACTGATGAAATACGTCCAAATGCTTCTTTACGGATTCTAGAAGAATTTTCAGGTCCGGATCTTCTAATTTTGAATACGTACTCATTTTCAAGTTTAGCTATAATCCCCACAGCCCAATTTAATGCTCCGAGGGATTTTTTCATTTGATCCACCCCTACAACAACATCTATATAATCCTGGTAGAACATATGGAGACTTTCAATATTGGGAACCTTCTCTAAAATGTTATTATACGTTTCTTGAATATTTTGCGAGGCAGTTTTAACTCTGGCTTCTTCAATTTTTTTAGATTTTAAATTTCTAGGTATTTTAGATGTACGAACTTTATTAGCTGCCTTTTTAGCCCGTCCAAATGCTTTATCCAGAATCTCTTCTGCAGTGGGTATAGTAGGAATGAACATTTAATCACTTTTCTCCTGGAATATTTCAGCCTGAAATTTGTAAACTTCTACCTTATCATCGTACCAGCAATCTGGTTGAAGTCCGGCCTTAAGACAGGTGTTAGTTAAAAATTCTTTAACATCCCAACCCCATTCGACTGGGACTTGGGGGAGTAGAAGGCCTTTGTTAAAACCTTTTTCCATAATTAAGCCGTCAGTTCCCACTACAATTTTTTCTAAATATTCTTGGGGAGCTTTAACTTGAACTTTCTGAGGTGGGGTTAAAACACTCAATTCCAGATCTACCATGCCAAGTTCATCTAATTGCATAGGGGGAAAACGAGGATCTCCTGTTGCGGCAGATATAGCTGAGTCAATAACTGCATTTATCAATGGTTTCACAGGTTCTGGATACCCAATACATCCCCTTAAATCTTTTCTTTCATGAATAGTGACGAATACTCCCATTTTTTCTCTCAAGATGGAGGGAATGTCTTCAGGAGTTTTTATCACAGTATTATTTTTAAGATAGTTTTCTATAGCCTTTCGGGCCACTTTTAATAAAAAATCTCCATCTTCTTTTGTTAACATTATTGCATCCCTCCAACTGTAGCTTCAATTACTCTTACATGTGGTCCGCCATCTCCAACCGGGGCAGTTTGTCCAGATTTACCACAGAAACCCAGGCTCATCTTAAAGTCAGAACCTACCCCATCAACTTTTTTAAGAATTTCTAAAATATTCCCGGATAATGAAACATCACGTAAAGGCTCGCCAACTTCTCCTTTTTGGATATTAAATGATTCAGCAGCATTAAATTGGAATATACCCTTTCCAGTATCTACCTGACCTCCTCTTGAACCTTTTAGGTAGATTCCATTTTCAATATCTTCAATTAATTCTTCAAATTCCAAATTTCCTGATTTTAAATAGGTATTACTCATTCTGACAATGGGTTGGTCACTTATGGATGACCTGGAATTTCCTGAAGGTTCAATATTAAGTTTTGAAGCTGTTTCTCTAGAGCTTATAACTGATACTAATTTACCATTTTTAATTAACTGGTTTGCACGGGTTTTAACACCTTCTGCATCATAAGCATAATAACCAAAGGCGTCCATGCTTCCATCGTCTACAATATTAACCAGAGGAGATCCTATTGTTTCTCCAATTTTTCCTTTTAATATGGAGTCATTTTGCAGGATGAGATCAGCCTCAGAGGCATGACCAACAGCTTCGTGAATAAATACTCCTGTTAATTCTGGATCCATTATAACTGTGAATTTGCCAGAGGGGGCTGATTTCGCATCAAGAAGTCTTACAGCTTTTTGGGCCACTCTTCTTCCAAATTTTTCTGTATCCTCTTTTTTCAATGCTTCAAATCCACAGGCTCCACCTATACTTCCATGTCCAAATTGCATATTATCTCCGGAAGATGCAACTGCATTTAAAAAAATAGCCACCCTAGCATCTTCAACCTGGATTGAAGAGCCTTCGGAGTTTAAAAAAAGGCTTCTACCTTCCATATCTACGTAGCTTACATTAGTACTTATAACTTTATCTATATTGGTAGCAGCATCGATCTCTGTAATCAAATCTTTTTTATCGTCCATTGAAACAGTTGATGGTTTTATTTTTGCATTTGATTTAACTTTATCTTTTATATTTTCAATTTTCGCCAGTGAAACGTCACTTTTTAATGAACTGGCTAATTTGAATGCTTCCCCAGCCATATCTTCCAGTTTGGAAATCTGGCTGGTAAATGCAAATCCCCATGCTCCATCTTTCAAGACACGTACACTGCATCCAAAATCCGCACCAGATTTGATATCTTTCATCTTACTATCTTTCATAATAATGGAGGTACTGTTACTTTCTCCTGCTCGAATATCAATATAATCTGCTTTATGTTCAAGTGAATGAATAATTTTCTCCAATAAATCTTGATCTATAAAAAAAGTCATTTTATTCCTTCTCCTACAAAACTTCTCAATCAGTGATTTTGATAATTAATATTATATCGTCATGTTTTATAAAAAATTTTAATAAGTTTCAATTTAAATTTCCATACTAACAATATCGTTTATACCAAGAGAAAAGTTATATTGAATTAGTATAATATTATAAGGGTTAGATATTAAATATGGTTATTTATTGGGATTTCATTTTTTTCTTGAATAACAGTTTAAATGAAATATTCATGATTACAAAGCACCGGATGTGATTAGATGAAGACAATAGAGGAAATCAATAATAAAATAAAAAATGGCGACGCTGTAGTAGTAAATGCGGCTGAAATGGTAAATTTAGTTGCAGAAAAGGGTTTGAAAGAAACTGCAGAAGAAGTGGATGTAGTGACTACAGGAACATTTGGTGCTATGTGTTCATCTGGAGCATTTTTAAATTTCGGGCATTCTGATCCTCCAATCAAAATGAATAAAACATTTCTAAATAACGTGGAGGCGTATTCAGGTTTAGCTGCTGTAGACGCCTATATTGGGGCAACACAACCTAATCAAAACCCAGAGATAGGATCTGCCTATGGTGGGGCCCATGTAATTGAAGATTTAATAAGAGGAAAAGAAATTGAATTACATGTGGAAGCATATGGTACAGACTGCTATCCCTTAAAGAATTTAGAAACTAATTTAACTCTTGATAAATTGAATCAGGCAGTTATGGTAAACCCTCGGAATTGTTATCAGAACTATGCAGTTGCTGTAAATTCAACAGACGAAACATTATATACTTATATGGGTACTTTACTGCCGAATTTTGGTAATGTAACCTATTCCAGTGCGGGTGCTCTTAGTCCTTTAATTAATGATCCCTATTTTCAAACCATTGGTATGGGGACTAGAATTTTCCTGTGCGGTGCCCAGGGTTATATAATTGGGGAAGGAACTCAGCACGCCACAGAAACAGAAAGAAAGCACGGAGTACCAGTAACATCAGCTGGGACATTAATGTTGAAAGGTGACATGAAAGAAATGAACTCTGATTATGTCCGGGGAGCTAATATGCAGAAGTACGGGTCAACACTCTATGTGGGGGCAGGTATACCCATACCTATCTTAAATGAAGAGATAGCTGCAAGAACTGCCATAAGTGATGAAGAAATAGTTTGTCGCATTATAGATTACGGTGTACCTCGAAGAAGCCGTCCCATAATTAGAGAAACAAATTATGCAGAACTTAAAACTGGTAAAATTGAAATAAATGGCATGGAAATTCCTACCTCACCATTATCATCTTTAAAGAAGGCAGAAGAAGTTGCAGAGCAGCTTAAAAAGTGGATAGAAAAGGGAACGTTTTATCTCTCCAATCCGGTTGATAAAATTCCGTCTAGAGGCTCTGTTGTAAATCCGCTTGAGATCAGAAAACCATTCATATTGGTAAAGAATATTGAAAGTAAACCAGCCATAATAGTTCATCCAAATGATGTTATTAAAAATGTAGCTAAAAAATTAGTTGAAAATAACATCAATCATCTACCTGTGGTGGATAATAATGGTAAATTGAAGGGTATAGTAACTTCATGGGATGTAGCAGATGCTGTTGCAAAGGGAAAAAATAGTTTAAAAGATGTTATGACTAAAAAGGTTATCATTGCGCGGGAAAATGAGCCGGTAGATGTCATTGCCAGAAGAATTGACAAATATAACATTTCTGGCCTACCTATAGTGGATGAAGAAGATAAATTGAAGGGTATGATTACTGCAGAAGATATTTCAAGACTTATCGGTGAAAATCCAGATAGTGAAGGTGGTGATTAAATATGAAAGCAAGATTAAGGTTTTCGCCAAGCATAGTAAGTAATACCCTAATTTCCGATACCATAAAACGTTTTGATATTAATTTCAATATTTTAAGAGCAGATATAAGTCCCAAAGGAGGAAACATGCTGGTGGAAATCAGTGGACAACAAGCTGAAGAGAGTATTCAATATATGGAAGATCAGGGAATCCAAGTTTTTCCAGTAAAAAAAGTGGTAAAACAGGATGAAGAAAAGTGTATTGATTGTGGTGTTTGTGTTTCACTTTGTCCAGTAAATGCCATATCCATAAAAGAGGATTGGTCTGTGGAAATAGATAATCAATCATGCATTGGTTGTGGTTTTTGCACATTATCCTGTCCAATGAAGGCTATTAATCTTATGGAATGATTAAAACATATTGAACTTTATTTGGAAGTTTTTTAATGGTTTTAGTGATTGGTTCAGGAGCTGGAGGCTCTACAGTAGCAATGGAACTTGCAAAATCAGGAATTCCTGTAACAGTTATTGAAAAAGGCCCATTAATAAAGACCGGTAAGGCATATAAATGTTATCAACCATCAGATTCCTGTTTGGATCTTCTTAATACAGTTTGTATAGGTGGTTCTACCTTGGTATCTGCTGGAAATGCAGTAAGAACATCGGCAGAGTACATGAAAGAAATGGGAATTAACCTTTCAAATGAGTTTAATGAAATTGAACTAGAATTAAATGTTAAAGAGTTACCGGATTCACATTTTGGAAGGGGAACTTTAAAGTTAATGGAGGCTGCATCAAAACTGGATTTTAAAGTTCAGAAGATGCCGAAATTCATCAATCCTAAAAACTGTAAACCATGCGGAAAATGTTCTTTTGGATGTCCCCAGAATGCTAAATGGACTGCATTAGACTTTATTCATGAAGCCAAGAAATATGGTGCAGAAATTCTACCAGAAACAGCAATCACAGATATAGTCACAAAAAATGGGAGAGTAACTGGTGTTAAAAGCTATGATAAACTATTTAAATCAAGCACGGTAATTTTAGCTCCCGGTGCAATCACCACTCCTAAATTACTTCAAAAAATAGGTTTGAATGCAGGAGAAAAATTTTTCATGGATACCTTTGTGACGGTAGGGGGGGTTCTAGAGGGAATAGGATTTAATGAAGAAGTCCAGATGAATGCTCTGATTGAATGTGAAGATTACATTATCTCCCCTCATTATTCAAGTCTAATATTTAATCAACTCAAAGACTTTGGGGCTAAAGAAGCCGATATTTTAGGTTTAATGGTTAAAATTAAGGATGAATCTAGTGGCCGAGTAGAAAAAGATAAAATAATAAAATATAACACATTAAATGACGTAAAATTTTTATGCGAAGCTTCTGCTAAAGCAGGAACCATTTTACTGGAAGCAGGGGTTGATCCTAAAACTATAGTTTCCACACCTCCCCGTGGGGCTCATCCAGGAGGCACTGCTCCCATCGGAAAAGTTGTAAATAAAAATTTAGAAACTGAAATCCAAGGATTATATGTTACTGATGCGAGTGTTTTACCCAAATCACCAGGATTACCACCAATACTTACGATTATAGCATTGGCTAAAAGATTAGCCAAACATATTACCAATAATTAGTCATCTATTATTAAAATATAATTTTTCAAGTGACAAATTATCATTTAGTATTACAAAAACCAGTTTGATAATGCATTAATTTTTAATTTATTATAACAGATCTTTTATATAATGCTTTTAATATAATTTGATTCATTAATAATGAGAAATAGACTATAAATCATATTAAATTTTATACCCAGTAAATATCTAAAAATTCCTTTATTATAATAGGAACTTGGAGGGCTTTACATTACGCGAGAGAAATTTTTTTTGGCTTTATTAGCATGCAGTTTTTTGATATTTTTTTCAGTTACTGGTGTTAATGCTATTGAAGACAATGTTACAGATGGAACTATAATAAATGATACTAATGCATTAGAAAATGAGGAAAAAAATATTTCACAGTCCAGTGATGTAGATTCTATAGATAACGATACGGAAAATCAGGAAGATACTGTTATATATCAAACTAGTGCTGAGGATCCTATTGGTTCTGTGACGGTTGAAGAGGTTGAAACAGCTTCAATTTATCTTAAGAATTATGTGGATACATATAACAGTTTACCAGAGAGCATTCCCGTCGGATCCTATACTTTGACTCTGGCTGAATTTTTGAAGGTTTTGTTGACAACTACGATACAGTTAGATCAAGGAGATACTGATACTCCAATAATTATTACTGTAGTGGGTGAGGCATCTAATCCTGCGGGTAACGTTAATTCTGGTAACATTTTAAAATCAGAATATTTACAAAACGCTATTAATATTCTTAATTTCATCAATGCCAATGGAAGAGCACCAAACTATTGTAGTACTTCTCTACATAATCTCAGGTTTGAAGGTATTTTATTTAGTTATGCTAAAATCATAGATTTCTACAAAGAGCATGATAGGCTACCAAACTATACGATTATCACTAAATCTGATTTCATGGGATCTGTGACTATCGAAGAGATTGAAACAGCATCTGCTTATATTAAAGATTACGTAGAGACAAATAAAGTTTTACCAGAGACTATTCAGGTCGGTTCAAAATCTTTAACCATGTCTGAGTTTTTAAAAGTTCTATTGGATGCTGTAATAAATTTGGATCAAAATAGATCTACGCCAGTGGCTGTTACGGATGTTGGCGATGCACCTAGTCCCGCAGGCCAGAAAATTTCAGGCAATATTCTAAAATCCGAATATTTAGAAAAAGCAACCAGTATTCGTAATTTCATAGATTCATATGGAAGAGCACCTAATTTTTCTAAGACTTCTTTGGGTAATTTAAGGTTTGAATATATAGTGTTTAGTTATGCTAAAATCATAGATTTCTACAAAGAGCATGATCGGCTACCAAACTATACTAAAATTCTTTCATCTGATTTTATATGGAAATCAGAAGGTGTATATAATATACAGATAATTACCTATGAAAGAGTCAAGTACGGTGATTCCTATAGATATGTTGAAAAGGTTTCAGATACACCAACAACCAACCGAACAGTTACTGTAGAAATTTCTAATATTGATACATCAACTGGTGGGGATGTAACTAACAATAGTGTTCTGATGCAGTATATTTCCCGAACTGACGTGGTAAATAAGCTGATTGAAGTGTCAAAGAATGGAACACCTATGATTCGTTTTGGTGACGGAACTGGTACTAAAGTCATGATGATATCCGGAGTTCATGGAAATGAGATACCTCCACAAATAGCCATGCTTAACATGGTTAACTATTTAATGGATAAAGACATTCAAGGAACGATTTATATTGTTCCGTTTGCAATTCCTTCATCTACTGCCAATGTTGCACGGTACTGGAACGGTCAAAATCCAAATACTATATCACATATTCCAGGAACTCCCACTTACAAAATTTTAAATGTGGCTAAACAAAATAAAGTTAATTATCTAGGCGATTTCCATTCTACTCGTGAAGGAGGATATCCTGGAGCAAACGCAGTGTTTTGTTCAAAATATCCACTTTATACAAGCTATAAAATGGCCTACTACATTAGTAAACAAACAAGCTCCAAATTACTTGTATATAGCACGGCAGCAATGGAATATCCGGGTGCAGTAGAAGATGCTTCTAATATAATGGGCATACCTGCAATAACTTGTGAATCTTTATCTAACCATGGTACAGTGAGATCAGGAAGTGTAAGCAGGTCTTTTTACCAGATGGTGTTTTTAGCAAGGTATGCTAAACTAGTTTAATTACAAAAAGAACTAATTTTTTTTCTTTTTTATTATTTATTTATTAAAATTAAATTTGAAATTCAATACCTTTTTCATCTACGATTCTCTCACAGAAGTAACATCTCAAGATAATGGCTTTTTTGTTAATTACAAAAAATTTGGAGTCAACAGGTTCAGCAGTATTAGTTATACAGTTGGGATTGGGGCATTTTAATATATCCTTAATTTCGTCCATAAGATGAACCTTGCCTTTTTCTACGATTTCATAATCTCTTATAATATTTATAGTGGCATTTGGTGCTATTAATGCTATTTTATCCACTTCTTGAGAATCTAATTCTCTATTCTCAATTTTAACTATATCTTTATTTTTCATTTGTGATGAAAGAACGTTCATAGCAATGGTTACTTTGCTCTTTTCATTGGGCAACCCCAAAATTTTAAGGACATTTAATGCTTTATTAGCGGTTATGTGGTCTATAACTGTCCCATTTTTAATAGGTTTAACCTTCAATTCCCTTGGTAACTTTTTTGGCTTTTCCATAAAATTTACCTTTATAATTTTACTAAGAATAGTTGATTAGGTGTACACCAATGAATCTTTAATTTAGATATAGTAAATGTTGGTTATAAATTTTTACAAAAAATTTAGTATATTATAGTCCAGTAAGGTACAATCTGGTTACTGCATAAATGATGTAAATGCTTAATAAAATTAATCCATCATATCTAGTTAATTTATTTCCTCTTCTAGATAGTAATATTAAGAGTGCGGTGACAAAGATCATTACCGGGGCATCAAAGGTGAGAGATAGTCTTTCTACTGGAACCCTCATAATTAATGCAGGTATTCCGATACCTATCATAATATTGAAAGTGTTACTTCCCAGAACCGTTCCAAGAGATAAGTTGTGCAATCCTTTAACTGCAGAAGATAATGTAACAACCAGTTCAGGGATGCTGGTCCCAATAGCCAGTGTAAAAAGACCCATTATCATGGCAGGTATCCCTGCGATTCTGGCTAGTTCTGTTCCACTATCAACTAATAATTTACATCCAATAATCAGACCTATGAATCCAAGGACCATGAAAATTATATTTTTTGGCTTTATTGATTTCTTTGTTTCTGAGGATTCTTCTGGAATATATTTGGTAACTTTTTCTTTATCAACTGATTCTTCTTTATCAGATTTTTCTATAGATGATAAATTTTCTTTATCTTCTTTATCAGATTCATTTTTTGAATAGTCTTTTTGAGCCCGTATTAACATCCAGAGATAAGCAATGTAAACCATGATCATTACTATAGCAGCTATTCTGGTGATGTCCCCAAATAACATGAAAAACAATAGTATTAAGCCAGTGCCCAATGTTATAAGCCCATCCCGTGTAACTCCTTTTGTATCTGTTTTTATAACTCCTGCTATTGTTGCAGAGATACCCAATATACCCGCTATATTCCAAATATTTGACCCGATAACTACCCCCACACCAATATCGGTGTTACCACTTACTGAAGCTATTACTGCCGAACCAAATTCGGGTAGTGATGTTCCAATAGCTGCAGCTGTAACTCCCAGAATAATTTCTGATATTCCCAGTCTAGTACCAATATCTACTAAATTATCAATAAAAAGGTCTGCAGATTTAATTACAATTATTAGAGAAATAATTAAAATAACAATTTGTATTATCCATAGCATAATAATCCCTGAATATAATATTCATTTATCCTTAAACCATAGACTATTAATAAAACTCATATTAAAAGATTTCTATTATTGTAAGTTTTCTAAGCACAAACACGAATAGATCCAATAGTTTAAAGAACTGGAAATGAGCAATGTTTCATGATTTAAGATAAAAAACATATTTTTGAAATAATTAAGAGTTGATAATATAATTAATCGATATTATTTGTTTTTAATTTTTGTAAAAAACAAAAAAAATCCTTTTTTAACAATTTAATAATTAATTTTTTATAAAAAGTTTCTATTTTCAAAAAGGTTAAAATTAAATAGGATTGTATATATTTATATTAATTATTTTAATTTAAAAATTTATAAAAGGGGGAGTGATAGCTACGCAATTTCCTACTTCATGGATAATAATAATTGTTATAGTTCTTATATCCGTTGCGGGATGTACTGATTTCCAGTTTAAAACTTTTGATGGACAATATTTTTCTTTCAAATATCCTGATGGATGGGAGTCCAAGGCCACTGTTGTTAATGAATCAGTAGTAACAGTAGTGCCTAAAAATGAAATAGAAAAATTTAATCAATCTATTATAACCTTAAAATTTTTAGGAAACTTTAATTTAACTGACACAAAAATTATTCAATTATTCAATCCTTATTCTAAAACTGCTAATAACAAGTCTGATCCAAATTTTAAAATGATTGAAAATAGAACCATAACTGTTGATGGGGTTAATGCAAAAGACTTTCTATTACAAGACTCTTCTGATGATGAAAAGAGTTTAGAGGAACATGAACTTATCTATTTAGAAAAAAATGGAAAAGTATATGAAATTCATCTAAATTCAACGCCAGACGACTTTTTCAGGGTCCAAGGCATATTTTTAGACATTGTAAGTTCCTTTAAAACTGCTTAATCCCGGTATAAATCTAATTTGTAAATTTTAATCGTTTTCAATTCTTTTTTAGATTAATACATCCAAAATAAGAGAGATAACATGTTTTTTTAACTAATTTAGGGGCGATAAACCATCAACAAATAGAAAAATAAAAATAATAAGTTATTAGAAATATTTGATTGTTTACGAAATTAATTAACTCAAGGCATCATTAGTACTTGAATTAATTTTATTTTTCTTCCTGCACAGTTCGAATTAGTAATATTGTACATGGTGCAGAATGAACCACCTTTTCAGAAACACTACCCAGAAGATGTTTATCCATGATACTTTTTCCAGTACCCATTACTATAACATCTACTTTTTCTTCTTCGGCTATTCTGACAATTTCGTCTGCAGGGTCTCCTTCCACCATCATTTCTATGAAGTTTACCATATAATTGGCGGGTTTTTCAAATTCGACTTTCATACTATCTAAAATTTCCCGACCCTTCTTTTTGAGCTCTGTTTTCATCATTTCCTTTATTTTTTTAGGAGTTAAGAATGGTACTGATGTATCTACCACATAAAGACCTATAACATCCATTTTCCTTTCAGATATTAGATCTAAAGTATGCTCAAGAATATCATCTAGGTATTCACCAGTGCTTGTTACTAATACTTTCTTATAGACCATGTTATCACGACATTATGTATAATCTTGTTCCCATATAAATTATGTATGATGAGAAAAGGATCACTCCTTCAACTCTGGTTAGTTTCATTCGTCTTTTAAGTAAAACAATTAGTAGGAATGTAATTACAATCATAGCTGGTCCATCAAATCTAATAGCAATCTCTTCTACGGGGATAGCAACAAAAAGGGAGGGCACACCCAATCCAATTAAAATATTGAATATATTACTTCCTAAAACCGTTCCAACTGCAAGCCTACTTAATCCTTTACGAGCAGATGTTAAAACAGTAAAAAATTCTGGTGCCGTAGTTCCAAACGCCAGAAGAATACCTGCAAGCATTTCAGGAATACTTGCAATCTCTGCTAATGAAACAGTTGAAAATACGATCACTCTGCACCCTACAGCCAGACCGATCAGACCAACAATTACCCATAACACATTTTTTTTGTTTAATTTTTTTTTCCCTTTCTTTTTTTCTATTTGCGGCGTTTTATTATTTATTTTGACATTATTCTGCTGAGCACGAATTAATAACCCTAAATAAATGAAATATGCAAATAATAGTATTATTCCAACGATTAAATTTAATTCACCGAATATATACATGAAAAATGTGATTATAACGGCGGTGATCAGGGTCATTGTTCCGTCACGTTTAATCTCTTCTTTTTGGCTTAAAATTGTCCCAGCAAAAATGGTTGAAATCCCTAAAATTCCTCCTATGTTCCATATGTTGGCTCCAATAGCACACCCAATACCTACTTCAGGATTACCAGTGAATATAGCCAGCATCGCAGAACCGAATTCTGGAAGAGAGGTTCCTACAGCTGCTGCTGTAACTCCTAATATTATCTCAGAAATTCCAAAAGCCGTTCCAATTTCGACTAAATTATCTACAAATAAATCTGCTGCTTTTATCACGATTAATAAAGATATTACTAAAATTATCACTAAAATTATCCAAGATATCATTAACCCACCGGCAGTATGTTTCCTACTTCTTAGTTATAAAGTTTGTGTTCATAATTATATTATTCTTATTGTTACCTCTATATTTAGTTGATTACATTCAAAAATAAAATAAAATGGGATTTATAAAATAAAAAAATTTACCCTTGAAATTTCAATCAACAACGAAATATTCAAGGAATTTGGCATAAACCGGACGGGTTATAAAGATTCCAATAAGAATTCCTATAATGGTGGTAAATGCAAAACCAGCAAGGGATCCTATTCCAGTAGAACCTCTTGAAAATCCGACATATGCCACTGGAAGCATAGCAGCTATGAGTGTTGCTGCAGAAGCAAATATGATAAAGAATGCGTTTTTAATCCTATTTTTCATACTTATAGAAACTCTACTTTTAGACTTAGATTTTCTACTCTTTTTACTTTTCTTTTTCTTTTTACTTCTTTTGCTTTCTTTTTTCTGCACAAGCTCTTCTTGTTTACTACTTTTTAAAACTTCGTCAGTTAATATAATCTGATCGTCAACACCAGTCCCTATGGCAGCAATAATACCTGCTATTGCTGCTAAATCAATATTCCATTTTATAATGGAAGCAACTCCGAGAATTAAAAGAAGTTCCGCCAGGCTGGTGAATATTATTGGAATCACCAGTTTAGGGGTTCTATATCTAAAGAATATTATTAATGAAACCACGATCAATGCCAGAAACCCTGCAATCAATGCTCCATTTTTAAACTCTGTACCAAGTTCTGGCGATACAGTACTTATTCCCACAATTTGAACCTTAACCGGTAGTGCACCCGACTGTAAAACTGTTTGAATAGATTTGGCTTGTTTTTCAGCTTCTTCTTTTGTATTCTCTGTTCCACTTATCTGTACATCGGTGGAAGGCCTACCTGTAGCTAGTTCTGGGGCTAATTCTGGTGATGATATAAGTTTATCATCTAGATACATATCAACCGGCGCGCCAGCTTTACCTTCAGCAATGCTAGCGAACTTATTGGCACCTTCAAGTGTTATTTTGAATGGAACTGCCCATTGGGTGCCCTGTATTTCATATGGTTGCACACTGACTATGTCTGAACCTTCAAGAGCAGTCTGATTATCAATTTTTGCCACAAATTTACCAGGAGTTCCAACAATTTGTGCAACTTCATCTGGTTTAACTCCAGCAATTTCAATTATAACATCCTGATTACCACTAGCTCTGACCTTAATATCTTTTACACCAAATATATTTAACCTTCTGTCAAGGACTCCAGTTACTCGGTTCATAGTGTCTTGATCCACGGGTTTTTCCAAATGAACCTGAATTAAGGATCCTCCCTGAAGGTCTAGTCCTTGAGATATTCCATAGTACGATATTGAAGCAATACTAACTACTATAAAAACTATAAGAATGATGGTTCTGTAATCTTTGATAAAGTTTTTAACTCTTTCATTCATCTTTTAGCCTCCAGGTACCATCTAAGTATACCTAAATTCATTAGCCAAGTTGTTAACAAATCTGCAACCAATCCAATAATTAGAACCGCAGCTATTTCACTTAAAACTTGTGCATATGGGATATAAAGTACAGTTACAATGTACAAAACACTTAAAGAACTTATAGCTGATGCAGACATTACTAAACCAGTATTGAATGCATCCTGGGCACGTTCTGTAATTGTCCCCTCTCTTCTTTTTAACACTCTTGTAGTTAATAAAATATCAGTATCCACACTGTAACCTATTAACATGAGAATTGCCCCAACAGAAGCCACTGAAAGTGGTATTCCAAAAATAGACATTCCCCCAACAGCAATTAAAATATCAGATAATGCTGCAATTATAACCGCCACTGAAGGCACAAAGTTTCTAAATATTATAAAGACGGTTATGGACATGAATAGAAATGCGAATGCGATAGCCCAATAAACTTGTGTAAGTGCTTCCTGACTAATCAGCGGCCCAACTGATCTGAAACTTTCAATAGTAGCTATTCCACTTAATGAATCAGTAAGTTTTATAACATCAGCGGCTCCACCAATTTCAATAGTGGCTTGTGTTTGAGTTAACGAGTTGATATCAATATCAGTAGTATTCAAGCCCTGACTGATAATATTGGTTAATTCTGCTCTATCAACTGGTTTTTCCAGATTCAAAACAGCTATAGATCCTCCTTGCAAATCTATACTTTCGGGTAATCCATTTATAGCTATAACTGCTATTGCAAGAAGAGTAATTATCACTGGAATTACTATTAATGGTTTGTAAGATTCCATAATCTTTATTTTCATTAAATCACCTGATTATACAGCATTATATACCATATATCTTTAAGTCCATTTCTTCAATAGTTTTTTTGACATCTTCTTCCAGTTCTGATGTACTCTTTCCACCAGTCTTAATCAAGAATGAGGTAATCATACGGGCGCCTCGAGCCTCAATTTTCTCTCTCATTCGCTCAATTACACTGTTACCGCCCTGACTTCCCATGGTGGCAAATAAAATAACATCTTTACCTCTAAAATCATTAGTGTCAATTAAAGTAATTATTGCAGGAGCTGGTTTTCCAGCCCAGTTAGGGGTTCCGATATACACTAAACCATATGGACTAAGATCAATATGCGATGGTTCAATTTTAGTTTTATCCTCTCTTAAAGCATCTATAGATGCTTTTATATAGTTAATAGGACCGGATCTATCTTTAAAATCTTCAATTTTTAAAGTATCTGCAGAAATATTTTCTGCAAGAGTTTCTACAATTTTTGCGGTTTTTCCACTTCTGGAGTAATATAAAACCATGGTTTTCAATCCAACACCTCATAAAAAAATATATTATCTTTGTAAATTTGATAATACGATTTTCGATGGCAGATCTAGTAATTTAGTGTATAATTGTACTAATGAACACAAATACAATTCATTAAAATACTCATCAATTGCCTTATTTTATCTGTTTATTATTCATTTTGGTGCTATATATAAGTTTTTATGGATGTAAGCCTACAAATTCTAATGATTTTTTTTCATTAAATCCATACATTATGTTCATATTTTGGATTGCCTGTCCAGAAGCACCTTTAACAAGATTATCTATGGCGGATATTATAACAATTCTTCCATTTTCATCAATTTCAAAGCAACCTACATGACAATAATTAGAACCTCTAACTGCACTTAAACGCGGAATTTCACCAGCATCCATAACCCTCAAGAAGGGTTCGTCTTGATAAAAGGATTCATATATATTTTTAATGTCTGCTGATGTTAAATCTTCTTTTAAAAAAGTATGGACTGTGGTTAAAATCCCTCTAATAACTGGTACTAAATGTGGAGTGAATGAAACCTTCACTGGCCAATTTTTATTTATTTCTTGATTAATTTCGGGACCATGTCGGTGGGTGGTTACTGCGTAAGGTATCACATTATCACTAATATTGGGGTAATGTGTAATTTCAGTTGGTTTTATGCCTGCTCCACTTACTCCTGTTTTTGAATCAAAAATCAGGGTATCCACTAGTTTTTCATTTACCAACGGTAATCCTGCTAGAATACTACCAGTAGGGAAACATCCGGGATTGGCAACTAAATTTGCATTTTTAATTTCCTCTCTGTATACTTCGGGGAGTCCATATACTGCTTCCAGTGGATTTTCATGTTTAAAACCATACCATTTCTCGTAGGTTTCAATATCATCAAAACGATAATCACCACTTAAATCAATTACTCGAATGCCCCGTTCCACTAGTTCTGGAACTATTCTCATTGAAGCTCCATGAGGAGTTGCCGTAAAGACAAGATCTGCTTCAATTTCACTGGGTGAAACATCAGTAAAATTAAGTTTTAAATCCTGTAAATGAGGATGTACTTTTTTAATAGGAATTCCAGCATGTTTTCGTGATGTTGCGGTAGTAACATCTACTTCCGAATGGTTTTTTAAAAATCTCAGTAATTCTCCTCCAGTATAACCACTTGCTCCAATAATTCCAACTTCGATCATTATCTCACCCTAGTTTTCCTATTTTTTTTATGAATAACACTTTGAATTTCTTCTCTATGTATTAATACAATAATTTTCAGAATGTATACTTATAAAATTATGTCTATTTTGGAATTTAAATAAACTTAATAATTATTGAATTTAATTTTTTGAATATTATAAAATAATAATCCCGAAAAATCTTATATTTATTACTCATATTACCAATTAAAGGATTGAAAAGATCAAAGGATGAAAAACTATATAATAAGATTTATGATCTTATTGGGAGGTTTTAGATTAAAGAAAGATAGTACTGACCGTTTATTTTTGTTTTTAAAGTTTATATGGGGATAAAATAGATTTTAAAATGGGTTATACTTTTAAAAAAGGTATAATTATTTATATTAATCTAACATGATTTTTCATTTAATATAATCCCTTTAGGAAACAAAATAGATGGCCATAATTATGACCCTTTATTATTATATCTTTAAATTAATCTTTAATTCAAAAAAAGAGTTTTAATTGTTCTTTTTTTCAAGATTTAAGTCGAAATATTTATATGTCATTATGTGATGATCTAAAGTCGGTTAAAAGAATGCAAAGGATTAAGTGTTTTTTTAATCTAAATATGGAGGCGTTAAAATTTCGCGAAAAAAAATAGCAATTGCAGTGTTGCTCATGTTGAGTATATCACTGTTAAATGTGAATTATTTCTGCGCCGCCACAGATGAACAAGGCTTAGAAGGCGAAACAGCTGAAAATTTAACAGTAAATACTACAAATATGGATACAGATAACTTAGAATTAGAAACAACTACGGATTCTGATTCAGAGGAGTCTCTTAATGAAACTAGTGAAAATTCAACCAATACTTCAACACAAAATAACTTAAATGAAACTGAAATAACTGATGACAATACATCAGATCATGAAAATCCTCAAGATAATAATAGTTCAGTTAATATTCTAAATATAGATGATGAATCAATGCTTGCTGCTGGAGGAGATTCATATGATAATGTCACCGGTATTTGGATGTGGTCGTCCCACATTAACAGCTTAAATGTAACTTCTCTTTTAAACTCAGGAATAACTGATATATTCCTTTATGTAAATTCAACTAACTATCAGACAAATATTAATTTATTATTGGAAAAGCTCCAAGATACAGGAATAAGAGTTCATGCATGGATCTCTTGTTTCAAAGATTCTGATGATAATTGGATAGATCCAAAGAATACAACCCACACTAACAATCTTTTAAACTTAATTTCAGATATTGTTAGCACCACTGATGTAAACGGAATCCATTTAGACTACGTTAGATATTCCGGAGTAGGGAATAACGCTGCTTACAAACACGAAAATGGGACAGAAACCATAACCTCATTTGTTGAAAATGTGTACAACACAGTTAACTCAATAAAAACAAAAGTAGCGGTTTCTGCTGCTTTAATGCCTGAAAAGTCTGTTAATGCCTATTATTATGGACAAGATTACAGTCAACTTTCACAATTCCTTGATTTTTTAGTTCCCATGATTTACAAGGGGAACTATAACGAAGACACAGATTGGATTGCTTCAACTACAGAATATATTGTTGGACAAGCCAATGGAAAACCTGTTGTAGCAGGTATACAAACTTATCGCTCAGACAGTGATATTACAAAGCTCTCTGCAGATGAATTAAACCAGGACGTAAATGCAGCATCAGACGGTGGATCATCAGGATATGTCTTATTTAGATACGGTTTAATTGACGAAAACTTCTGGAATTCGGTTAATCAGTCTGGTGATGATTCAGTGAGTTTTACGATTGATCAGATTAAGAGTGCTGCGGTTTGGGTGAAGGCTTTTGTTGAGGCTAATGGTAAGTTGCCGGATTCGGTTACTATTGCTTCTAAGCAGGTTAGTATGTCTCAGCTTCTTCAGTTGTTGACTTCTAGTGTGTTGCAAATTAACCAGGGTGTTACTACTCCTATTAAGTTGTTGGATGTTGGTAGTGCTCCTAATCCTAGTGGTGCTATTGTTTCAGGTAATGTAAGTAAGTCTGAGTATTTGAAGGTTGCAAGTAATCTGCTGAGCTTCTTTGAGTCCAATGATAGGGCTCCTAATTATGGT
This sequence comes from Methanobacterium sp. BRmetb2, assembly GCA_003491285.1. Classification (NCBI taxonomy): domain Archaea; kingdom Methanobacteriati; phylum Methanobacteriota; class Methanobacteria; order Methanobacteriales; family Methanobacteriaceae; genus Methanobacterium; species Methanobacterium sp. BRmetb2. The sequence continues at coordinate 428,982 of CP022705.1, read as the reverse complement.
GTTTATTCATTGGGTAATGTTCAGTTTGATTACTTGGTGTACAGTTATTCGAAGATCATGGACTTCTATGCAACCAATAAGAGGCTTCCCAACTATGCAATTATTAAAACTAGTGAAATGAGCGGTGATAATTCAGGCAATGAGCCTGGTGATGATTCAGTGAGTTTTACGATTGATCAGATTAAGAGTGCTGCGGTTTGGGTGAAGGCTTTTGTTGAGGCTAATGGTAAGTTGCCGGATTCGGTTACTATTGCTTCTAAGCAGGTTAGTATGTCTCAGCTTCTTCAGTTGTTGACTTCTAGTGTGTTGCAAATTAACCAGGGTGTTACTACTCCTATTAAGTTGTTGGATGTTGGTAGTGCTCCTAATCCTAGTGGTGCTATTGTTTCAGGTAATGTAAGTAAGTCTGAGTATTTGAAGGTTGCAAGTAATCTGCTGGCCTTTATTGATTCTAAGGGTAGGGCTCCTAATTGGGGTGTTTATTCATTGGGTAATGTTCAGTTTGATTACTTGGTGTACAGTTATTCGAAGATCATGGACTTCTATGCAACCAATAAGAGGCTTCCAAGCTATGCAATTATTAAAACTGCAGAGATGGGATATGACTCTTCTATACCAGAGGAATTATTAATTTACCTGCAAGAGACAAAAAATGCGCAATCCACCAATGCTACTATAATAGCATTAGCTAAATCCATAACCAATGGTCTGACTACCAATTATGAGAAAGCAGATGCCATCTTTAAATGGGTCCGAGATAACCTAAGTTACAGCTTCTATTACAACACTAAATATGGAGCAACTGGAATCTTACAAACCCTTGATGGTAACTGTATTGATCATTCCCACTTGATTGTGGCTCTCTCAAGATCAGTTGGAATTCCAGCAAGATATGGTCATGCACAATGTAAGTTTTCATCCATGACCGTAGGTCATGTTTGGGCTGAGCTATATGTGAATGGTAAATGGTACATCGCCGATGCAACAAGTTCTAGAAATACTCTTGGCGTGATGCAGAATTGTCAGATACTTTATTTAAAAGGGGCTAATGGAACAGGTATTTGGAGAGAATTACCTTTCTAAATCCCCTTATTTTTGTTTTTTAAATTCTCATTTTCTTCAATAAATACTAAAAACAGTAGTTTATTACGATAATTATCTGATTTTTATCAGTTTTCATTATAGATTACGTTATACACTTATTTCATATATTTTTAAACTATTTCTATATTAAATCACTGTTAAAATGATAATAAAGTTATGATTAAATCTTAAATAAGCAAGCAATTCTTAATTAATTTTAAATCAAAATATTTATATGTTATCATAGCTGAAATTATAATTTACCAAAGAATTCCTAAAATGGAGTTATTTGGTATTGGGGAAAAACATGGAGGCAGTATAATGAAGCGACATTTGTTGCTTGCAGTGCTGCTAATATTTGGCGTGGCATTGCTCAGTACAAATAGCATATACGCCACATTAGAAGACCAGCAATTAATTAACGACACGAACTCTAGCTCAACCCAATCAATCATTGAAGATAACTTGACTACATCTAGCAATAACATTACCAACAATTCTTCAGAAAATATTCCGGAATATGCTGCTGCAGGAGATGGAATATATTCCAATGTAACAGGATTCTGGATGAGACCTGAAGATGTGAATAACATCAATGTAACTACACTGAAAGCTTCTGGAATAACTGACATATTCCTTTTAACTAAGGGATACACATCCACCTACACCACTCAACTACAAGCACTGATTAATAAATTGAATGGAAGCGGAATAAGAGTTCATGCATGGATTACCTGTTTTTTAGACAGCAATGGGAAATGGGTTGATCCACAAGGAAACTACAGCTACCAAGTAAAAATCCCATACACCGAAAAGGTGAAGGTGCCATACACAGTAACAGTTAAAGTTGCCTATAAAGTTTCATATAAAAGTTGGTACAAGGCATGGTACAAAGTATGGTACGAATCTTATGGACGATGGAAATATAAGTGGAAATATAACTGGAAATACACTATAAAATACAAAACCGCATACAAATATGTCAATAAAACTCAGTATAAATGGGTAACCAAGACATCGTATCGCTACGAGACCCGATATGGGAACAGTACCGCATTTAACGATGCACTCATAAAAACAATTACAGATATAACCAAAAATTACAATATCGATGGTATTCACTTAGATTATGTGAGATATCCTGGAACCGCTTATGAATACACAAATGGTACACAAACCATAACTTCATTTGTCCAAAGAGCTTACAACGCGGTGAAATCTGTGAAATCAAAAGTTGCAGTTTCAGCGGCTTTAATGCCTGAAAAATCAGTGAATGCCTATTACTACGGGCAGGACTATTCTCAATTATCCAATTATTTGGATTTTTTAGTCCCTATGGTTTATAAAGGCAATTATAAAGCAGATAGTGCATGGATTGGGTCAGTTGTAAAATATGTTGTTGATAATGCTGGTGGTAAGCCGGTTGTTGCTGGTTTGCAGAGTTATAGGTCGGATAGCGATTTAACTCCTTTACCTGCTACAGAATTAAAGCAGGATTCAGATGTTGCAATTGGTAATGGGGCAAGTGGTTACGCACTGTTTTCTTACGGACTGATTGATAGTAATTTTTTCAGCGGTAATTCGTCGGGCTCTGGTTCGACAGGTGGAAATTCAACGACAATAGCAGAGATTAAAGCTGCGGCTTCTAGAGTTAAAGCATTTGTTGAGTCAAATAAACGGCTTCCTAGCTATGTAACTGTTTCAGGAAAACAAATCAGCATGTCAGAGTTCTTATACTTACTGGTGTCTAGTGTGCTGCAAGTAAATCAGGGTACTTCTGCTCCTATAACATTCAAGACTTTAGGCGAAGCACCTAGTCCTAGCGGTGATATCGTCAACGCTAACATCAATAAATCAGAATACTTAGATGTAGCTAAAAAATTAAAAACCTTCATGGAATCATACAACAGAGCACCAAATTATTCAGTGTTTTCTGTTGGGAAGGTCAACTTTAACTATATGGTTTATAGTTTTTCCAAAATAATGGATTTCTATAATACCAATGGAAGGCTACCGAATTACGCTATTCTTGACACAAAAACTCTAAGTTCCTCGAATGGAAGTTCTAGCGATATGCAAGAATATCTTGTCCCCACAGATAATTGTCAGTCAGATGATCCTCAAATAAGATCACTTGCACTGTCTATAACTCAAGGCGCCACAACGTCGTATGAAAAAGCCGATAGAATATTCAAATGGGTCAGAGATAATTTGAGTTACACATTCTATTACAATACAAAATACGGTGCGACGGGCATTTTAAAAACTCGTGATGGAAACTGTATAGATCACAGCCATTTATTAATTGCATTGGCCAGATCAGTGGGTATTCCTGCCAGGTATGCTCATGCACAGTGTGAATTCACCAGTATGACAGTGGGACATGTGTGGGCTGAATTGTATGTAGGTGGTAATTGGTATACTGCAGATGCAACCAGTTCGAGAAATAGCTTAGGCGTTATGCAAAACTGTAAAATTTTGTATTGGAAAGGCCGATATGCAGAATTGCCTTTCTAATCTTTTCTTTTTTAATAAATTAAAATTAGTAATTAAAATTAGTATTTAACAAATTTTTAAATAAATGTTAATTATTTTTATAATTAACAATCTTTAAAGATGTTTTCATCAAATTCCATACTTTTAATCTTTTTGATTATTTTACAGGTACTATTAAGTGGAGATTCTTTACAATCTGTTATTCTTTTAACTTCTGCTTTTAAGTCTCTATTTTTCAGTTGTTCTTCCAAAAATTCTATCTCAAATTTTTGGTCAGGACCAAGAGTAATTATGTCTGGTTTTATTTCTTTTACAATCTCAAACATATCAGTTTTACTACCTAAATATGCTTTGTCAACTGGTTTTAACATCTCTACCACTTCTAATCTTTGTTTCTCATTTACAATTGGTATCCTTTTTTTAGCCCTTACTGTAATATCTCTAGCTAAAACCACCACAAGTTTAGAATCTTCCCCACCCAACTTTTTAGATTCTTTAAGGTAATAAATATGTCCGGGATGTATAATATCAAAAGTTCCTGTAGCCATCACAGTTTTCATTATTTCACCATAGTTAAATTCTATTGTAAGCATTGATTAAATTAAATTGGTTTTAATTTACTAAATATATTTCTGTTATAAACAAGATAAAATAAGTTGTATGATACTTGTTAAAGGAATTGGAACCAGTTCCTATGTTAGTGTTGGAAAAGTAAAAAAAATTAAAAGAATCGATGACCTATTGGATATTGAAGGTGGGGAGATAGTTGTACTTTCCAGGGCATCCCGGGACATGTTATCCTTACTGCGAAAAGCTGCAGGGGTGGTAACTGATTATGGTGGAGTAACTAGTCATGCTGCTATTGTCTTAAGAGAATTGAAAATACCTTGTATTGTGGGAACAGGTAATGCTACTCAGGTCATTCCCGAAGATGCAATTATAACTGTTGATGGCAAAACAGGTAATATTTATCAGGGATTCATAGAAATTGAGGAAGAAAAAGATTTTTTTGAAGTATTTAATCCATCGACCAATATGAAGGTTAACTTGAACATACCTGAAATTGCTGGTGAAGTAGCTCCCCTCTCTGATGGTGTAGGATCCATTCGAATAGAAAATATAATAATACGTACAGGAAAACATCCACAAAGATTATTAGAGGAAAATAAATTAACAGAAACTATTGTAAATGGTATAAAAGGTATTGTCAACGTTTTTTATCCAAAACCTGTGTGGTTTAGAACTTTTGATATTTTAAGTGATGAATTAACACATTTGATAGGTGGGTCAATCGAAAATCGTGAAAAAAATCCTCTTTTAGGTTTTAGGGGCATAAATAATGATTTAAAAAATACAGAAATATTGAAAGCAGAATTTGAAGCTGTTAAAGAAATTTATGAAGAAGGATATACTAATATTGCCGTTAAAATTCCATTTGTGAGAGATATTTCTGAATATATTTTAGCTAAAGAATTGTTAAAAAGTTCAGGATTAAAACCCCATAAAGATATAAAGTTTGGCGTGTCTATTGAAACTCCTTCTTCTGCATTAATACTGGACGATTTTATCAGGGAAGGAATAGATTTTGTTTCCATTGGTATGAGTGACTTAACTATGTCCCTGCTGGCAGTTGATAGAAGAAGTGTAAAAGTTGCCAAACATTTTAATTTGATGCATCCTGCTGTTTTAAATACAGTTGAATTAGTAATAAAGAAATGTCAGGAAAATGAGATTGAAAGCTGCTTATGTGGTTATGCTGCAACTGACGAGTCAATAGTTAAAAAACTGATAGAATATGGTATAACTTCTATTTCAACCAATCCCGATCAAATTTTAAGAATGAGAAAAGTAGTTGAAAACATTGAAAATGAAATAATTAAGAAGGGTTTTTTAACTTGAAATTCCCCTATTAATTCTAGTTTCTCAGAGGTTCAAAGCTTCTTTAAAATCAATTTTACCTTTATATAATGCAGAACCAATCACTACGCCGTAAATACCACTATTTTTAAGTAATCTCAAATCATTCAGTGAGGTAATTCCTCCAGAATAGATCACTGGTATTTTCACAGCCTCCATGAGATCTAATGCAGGTTCTATTTTGAAACCTTGCATAAGACCTTCTACGTCTACATTTGTATAAAGAATGCATCCTGCACCTTTTTCTTCAAATATTTTGGCAAATTCTGGGGCAGTTTTATCTGTTTTCTGGGTCCAACCTTTAATAACTACTTTGGATTCCTTACTGTCCAAAGCCACAATTATCCTATCTTTTCCAAATTCTTCTGCAAGTTCAGTGACATTTTCTGGATTTTCAATGGCCATGGTGCCTAATATTACTTTGTCTATTCCTTTTTCTAAAAGATCTGTAGCATCTTTCCGGGTTCTAATTCCTCCACCCAGTTGTATGGGAATTGAAATTTCATCAACTATTTTTTCAATTATTTCCTGATTTTTTTTACCCTCACCAAATGCACCATCAAGATTTATCAGGTGCAAAAGACGAGCTCCCTGACTTTCCCATTGTCTGGCCACTTTTACAGGGTCATCTATAACAATCTGTTCAGTTCCAGGCTTTCCCTGTACTAACTGGACACATTTACCATTTTTTAGATCTACCGCAGGTATTATTAACATTGACTTATTCGATTGAGACATTTCGACCACTTTATATTACTGTTAAATTAGATTTATCCCATTTATTTATATAATTCAACTTTTTACATAAAATATATTTTTAATAAAATTTGCTGTAAATTATGTTATTTTTTTATGGAATCAAAAATTAAAATTCAAACATTTTCCTGATATTTACCATTCTTGTAGAGAATAAATATTCCTAAGAACATTAAAAATCCGAATAACAATTGTAGAAATGAAAATGGTTCACCAAGAATTAAAAATGCGAATATTGCTCCGAATAATGCAGATAATGGAAAGATGGATCCTACTCGTGCCGAACCAATCTCCCTTGTTGCAAAGTAAATCAGAACAAATGATAAAGCTACACTTACAATTCCAATAGTTAACAAGTAGGGTAAGTTATATAATGGAATTTCGAAACTTAGATTCAATATTAAAGATATTAAGAATAGAATTATCCCTCCAATAGAACATTTGATGGCGGATATTAATAAAAGATCTCTTTTTACACTTAAAAGTTTTCCTAGACTGGTATCTATACTCCAAAAGAAAGCAGCAGTAAGTATTAATATGTTTCCAAAGTCAGAGCTAATTGAAATATTTTCAATGTGACCATTGGTTGTTAAGAAAATTGTTCCTAAAATCAGAAAGCTGAAACCTATATAATCTTTTTTTACAAAACGTTCTTTTAAAAAAAAGAATCCAATGAGAATTATAAATAGAGTTTCTGAATTCATCAATAAAGATGTATTAACTGCTGTGGTGGCATTTAGACCATTTAAGAATATGATAGGTGCTAGAACTGTACCTAAAATTGCAGTCAAAAATAGGATTCCATAATCTTTAGCTTTAATAGAATCATCGGGTTTTGTTTTTTGGTTTAATATATTGAGGATTTTATCTTTAAGAGGTGAAAAACGGATCCCTATAAGGAACAATCCTGCAATTATGTAAGTTAGCGCGGCTAAAGAAATAGGATGAATATCTGATAACAAAATTTTGTTAAATGTGCTGGAAATTCCAAAAAAAATCATAGCAGCGACTATACTTAAATATCCCCATTTTTTGTCCACAAATCCAATTTTTTGATCGTTATCCATCTTTTTTTCATGAAAATTGTTTTTAAATGGTGAAAAAGGGGATCTCATAGGAATCATTTGTTAATCTTAAATATTTAATTATTTATAATCTAATTATCTATTTAATAAATAAAATTAATTGAATTCCAATAGAATAATGGTTTTTGGTGTTAGAATGGACATATTAGCTTTAAAGATTGCCTACCTTGGCACGCCTTTCCATGGCTTTCAGAGACAACCGGGACTTAGAACTGTGGAGGGAGAGCTGATCCAAGCACTTAAAAAATCAGGAATGATTGAGGATACTAGAACTTCAGAATTTTCCATTGCCGGAAGGACTGATAGTGGAGTTCATGCCTTGGGAAATGTTGTCTCCTTTAAAACATCTAATAAATTAAGAATAAATCATGTTAACAGTTTTTTATCCGACGATATAAGAATTTTGGCCAGTTCTAAAGTTTCAAATGAATTTAATCCTAGGTTTGCTAGACAAAGGCATTATCGTTACTTGTTACTGCCGGATGAAGAGCTTGATTTAGAGTTAATGAAAAAAGCATCTGTTAGATTTGAAGGAACCCATAATTTCCAAAAGTTTTCAAAAAAAAGTGAAAGAAATCCCATTCGAAAAATTAACCAATTAAGAATATCCAGAAAAAATGATTATTTAATAATAGATGTTTATGGTGAAAGTTTTCTCTGGAACATGGTGCGGAAAATTGTAACTGTGTTATTGATGATTGGCAAAAGTCAACTCAATTTACTGGAATTGGATAAATTATTCGATCCTTCCTTTAAGTCATCTAAAATCAATATTCAACCAATGCCTGCTCCTGGTTTAATTCTTATGGGTGTTGAATATGATAACCTAAATTTTGAATACAATGAGTATGCTAAGGAAAAATTTTTTAATTATTTAAGTAGGGAGTATCTCTCAAATTACACCCTTGTTTTGGCTGAAAAAAATATGATGAATGTTTTAAAATATTCTGATTAAACATTGTTAAGATTGGATTATTTGGTTTTAAACCATAGTATGGATATCAAATCATTTTTGGATGAGTCTAATTAATTAGGTGAATAATTTTCATAAAGATATTTTAAACTTTTTATACGAAAAATGAGGTTTTTATAGCTTATATCTTATTGTATATTGTTTTTATTGGTTTTTTTGTACAAAAATTATATATATTTTGAAAATAAGATAAATAACTTAGATATTATGATAAAAACCGTGCTTATGGCCGGAGGAAAAGGTACTAGGCTGCGTCCTTTGACTTTTATCAGACCTAAACCTATGGTCCCACTGGTGAACAAACCTATTATGCAGTATATGATTGAAAGACTCAGAGCATCCGGTTTTGTTGATTTAATAGTTACTCTTAGTTATATGTCATCTCATATCAAGCGCTACTTTAAAGATGGTACTGATATGGGTTTAAACATAAAATATTCTGTTGAACCATGGCCCATGGGAACTGGAGGGGGAGTAAAAAAGGTTAAAAAATTTATTGACGATACTTTTTTTGTGGTAAGCGGTGATGTGATAACCGATGTGAATTTCTGTGATTTGTTGAAGTTCCATAAAGATAAAGGAGCAATGGCCACCATGGTTTTGACTCAAGTTGATGATCCCAGTCATTTTGGTATAGCAGAAATTGATGACAATCAGCAGATTGTTAATTACTTGGAAAAACCATCTCCAGATAAGGTTTTCAGCAATATTGCTAACACTGGAACATATGTATTCCAACCAGAAATCTTTGATTATTTGGATAGAAAAAGGGGAGAGGTGGATTTTTCTAAACACATATTTCCTCAACTTATCAGAGAAGGGGCTGGGTTTTATGGATATATTTTTGATGGTTATTGGAATGATGTGGGCCGACCTGACACCTATATAAAAGCTACTTACGACCTTCTAGATCAGGAAATAAAACAGAGACTGAAGGGTAAAAAGATAAACCGCCAGGTGGGAAGACTTGGTAATATATGGACTGGAAAAAATCCTAAAATTGGTGAAAAAGTGCGGATAGAAGGACCAGTTGTAATCGGAGATAATTGTATACTTGAAGAAGGTTGTAAAATATCTCAAGGTACTGTTATAGGCAATAATGTGCATATTAAAAAAAATACTAATATTCAGGGGGCTGTTATCTTTTCAAATTCAATAATTGGGGAAAATTCATTTTTAGAAGGTTGTATAATTGATAGTAGATGTTCAATCAATGAAAACACCATTGTAGAGAGGGATGCAGTGGTAGGGAGCTTAACTGAATTAGGTGCAGGTTGCATAATTAAATCATCCAGATTTATAGCAAATAATGTTTCTATTCCTGCTGATTCTATAGTTGATTATGATTATTTAAGGTGAACATGTTAATCATTGACTCAAATAAATAATATTTAAGTAGAATGGAGTTTTTTTATAGTTTAAGGGGGATTTTAATGGCTTTATATGTAAAAGAAATCAGGGGAAATGTTAATACAGAGATAACCAATGAATTTGCTTCTAATTTGGGAACGGTTATAGGAACTTTTTTAAGGCCAGAAAAAGTGGCAGTAGTAGGTAGAGATACAAGTATTGCTTCGCAGATGATAAAAAGATCCATAACTTCGGGTATTATGGCTGCTGGAATAAATGTTTTTGATTGTGGAATTTCTCCTATACCTGCTGTATTTTATTCAAGGAATTTGTATGATGCCAGTGTAGTGATTACTGTTACTGCTTCCCATCTTCACCCAGAAGACATCACTATAAAGGTTTTCAGTGACCATAAAATACCTTTGGTCCAAAAAAATCCAGAAAGGGTTCCTTGGGATATGATAGGTCAGTTATCTTATGTCCATGATTACATTGACAAATATAGAAATGCAGTAGTTCAAAACGTAAATCAGGAAGTTATCCGTGATAGATATCCTAAAGTTATTTTAGATTGTGCTAAAGGTTTAACTACTCCAGTGACTCCTAATATTTTATCAGAATTAGAATGTGAAATGATACTTACTGGGTGTCAACCTGTTGATCAAATTTCCCGGTACTCTGAACCAAGTCCAGAGACTCTTTCTTTAGTTTCTAATTTGGTAAAGGCAGTTGGTGCAGATATGGGGATTGCACTGGATAATGATAGAGATCGAGTGGTTTTTATTGACGAGAAAGGAAATATTATACGGGATCAGACCATACTTGGAATTTTTGCTCGGGATGCTCTATCTGAAAATCCCGGAGGAAAAATTATATCATCGGTGGTGGCATCTATGTCTCTGGAGGAGGTAATTAAAGAATCTGGGGGAGAATTAATTAAAACCCCGGTTGATCTGGTGTTGAATGGAGTAGCAGAAAATAAGGCAATATTTGGTGGGGACGAACCAGGTATGTACGTTTTTCCCCAGATTCACGAATGTTTTGATGCTATATTTGCAGCAGCTAAAATGCTGGAGATAATCTGCAAAAATAATCAACACTTATCTGCTATGGCAAAGGAATTACCAGAGTATCCAAGAACTATTTTTTCTGTTGAGTGTGAACATGATAAAAAGGAAAAGATAATGGATTCCTTAAAAGATGTATATGTTCATGAGGGAATTTTAGATTGTCAGGATGGCGTGAGAGTTGATTGGGAAGATTCCTTTGTACTGGTGAGGCCATCTCGGTTTGAACCTTTAATAAGGGTTTACGTAGAATCAAAATCCCCTCAAAAATTGCAAGATATTAGTCAAAATGTGGAAAGAATAATTAAAGAAATTTGATTACAAAGATTAAATAGTTTAACTTTTTTTATCACTTTTTTTATATTTTTTATAATCAATGAGTTTATTTTAAAAGCAGATAAACGGAATAGGCTTTAAAAAGTTCTAAATAGTTAATAAACGGACATGAAGCATGATAACTAATAATATATATTAGTTTTAACATAGTTTAAATTGTTTAGTATGTATTATAAACCTTTTAAAGGAGGAAATTTCCTGGTTTATAAAGATTATGATGGAAAACAAATTCAAAAAAATCCCGAAAGTTTTAAAGAGGATAAAATCTCCCATCAAACTGGAAATATTTCAAATTCTTTTTTAAATGTTAAAAGAAAACATAGTTGGAATATAGTTGGTTTTGACCCGGGTTTAACGGTTGGAATAGCTATTTTAAACTTAGATGGTGATCTAGTATCATTAAAAAGTTGTAAGGAAGTTTCCAAATCAGACATCATTAGTCACATAATAAACTTTGGAAAAACTCTTATAATATCAACTGATGTTTATCCTCCACCTAAAATGGTTAAAAAATTAGCTACATTATTAAATGCCAAAATTTATTCTCCAAAGAAAGTTATATCTGTTGAAGATAAGTTAGAAATTGTAGATAATTATCTAAATGACAGGTCTATTGTTGAAAGACCTGAAAATGCGCATGAAAGAGATTCCCTTGCTGCGGCAATTAAAACGTATAAAAATTATCAAAATAAGTTGAAACAGATTGATAAAAGAGTTGAAGGGTTAGAAATATCCCCTCAAGATTTAGATGAGATACGTGCACAAGTTATTAAAGGAAATACTATAAGTTCAGCAATTGATAATATTATAATAAAGGATGTTGTTATTGAAGATCAAAAAGGCAGCCAAAAAATTGAAATTGAATCATTAGCCGAAGATGAAAACCACAAAATGAGCACTGAAGAGATTAATAAAAAGATATCTAATTTAAAACAGAGAATAAAAAGGCAGGAAGCACTTATTCAACATTTGAAAGTGGAAAATCATTCTTTAAGAGATGAAAATGAAGAGTATAAAGATTTAATAGAAAATCTCGAACTAAAAATCGAAAAATTACATTACCAATATACTAAAGACATCCTGAACAAAAAGGAGATAGCTTCAAAGATTGCCATGATAAAAGCATTTCAGGAAAAATATCAAAAAGAAAAGGATTTAAGGATAAAATTAGAGGAAAATTTGAACTCAATAAAGCAACTTGATTCTTTGAAACAGTCTAAAGATTTTATGCCAGTAAAAATGATAGAATCATTTACCAAAGAAGGTATCACCGAAGCAGATTATTATTGGAAAATAAAAAAGGGAGATGTGGTTTTACTCTCCAGTTCCAGGGGTGGTGGTTCACACACTGCATCCTTATTAGCAAAAATGGGTGTTAATGCGGTTATAACAACTGATAAAATGGCTCACACTGCAGAAGAGATCTTTGAAGTAAATAAAATCCCGATTATAGATGCTAATAAAATTTATATTAACAAAATAGATGAATTTGCCGTGATAAAAGAAGAAGATCTAAAAAGAGAAATAGAAAAATGGAAGGCTAAACTTCAAAGTAAAAGAAATAAAGAGGAAAAGAATAAAATCATAAGTATTATTGATGAATATCGTGCCAAGCGAAAAAGGTTAACTGACGATACCTAATTTTAAAAATTTTTTTATATTATTTCTATAAAATTACTAGATACGTAAAAACTCATGTAACTAAATCTGATTGTATTAAATTTAGTTTAGCAATGAATTTGGAAAGTAAGAGTTGATCCTATGAAAATTGCGATAATAATAGGCACAAGACCTGAAATAATTAAAATGGCTCCAGTTATAGATGAAATTGAAAAAAGGGCTTTGGATTATCTTTTGATTCATACTGGGCAACATTATGATCACGAAATGTCTGATCAGTTTTTTTTAGATCTGGAACTTAAAAAACCAGATTATAATATTGGTGTGGGATCAGGTTCCCATGGAACCCAAACTGCCACTATGATGAAAGGCTTAGAAAAAGTTTTAATAGAAGAACAGCCGGATATGGTAATGGTACAGGGTGATACCAATGCAGTATTAGCTGGAGCAATAGTAGCAGCAAAATTACACATCCCTGTGGGACATGTGGAATCAGGTCTTAGATCATTTGATAAATCCATGCCTGAAGAATTAAATAGGATGGTGGCTGATGTATGCTCCAAACTTTACTATGTACCAACTGAAGATTCAGCTTTAAACCTGGTTTTTGAGGGAATAAGTCCCCATCAAATCTTTATAACTGGAAATACTGTGGTAGATGCTTGTCTCAGAAATCTTAAAATTGCCCAGAAGAATTTTCAGATTAATCCAGAAGTTTCTTTTGATAAAGATATTATGGTAGTGACTATGCATCGGGCAGAAAATGTGGACCATCCCCAGAGACTTCAAAACATTGTAGAAGCTTTAATAGAGATTGACGACTTGATTATAATTTTTCCTTCACATCCACGTACAGTTAAAAACCTTAAAGAACAGGGTTTATATGAAAAACTTGATAAATGTTCCCACATTAAACTGATAAAACCAGTTGGATATCTTGATTTTCTCCTGTTATTGTCCCGCTCCAAATTTGTGATGACTGATTCTGGAGGCATACAAGAAGAGGCCATAACTTTAGATATTCCCTGTTTAACCTTAAGATACAATACAGAAAGACCCGAAACTGTTTTTGCTGGAGGTAACATATTGGTTGGGACTAAAAAGGAACAGATAATAAATAATTTTTACAAAATTTTTAATGATAATAAAATCTACAATAAAATGAAAAAAGCCCATAATCCTTATGGTGATGGTAAGGCTTCACAAAAAATATTAGACGCCTCTTTAAAGATGCAAAACATGGGTAAATTGAGTATTGAGGCTCCAGAAGATATTATGCTCAACTTCAATAGAAATCTTCTTAAAGTAAATGATCAAATAACAGTATTGGAATTTGAAAAAGTGGAAAATGCTTTGGTCAAAATAGTATATGACAATGAAAATCCCAGATTCCCCTATCCCCACATGGATCTGAAAAATAAATATGTAATAGTGGAGAAATTCAATAAATGATCATAAATTTTGGTTTATACTATTTTATTCAATGGAAATCAATATTTTTTAACCATGGGTTTGTAAATAATGTTATGGGGATAAATTAAGATAAAATAGAATATTAAAACATAATTTAATGAATTTCATCTAGAATAATGGCTAAAATAGGAGATAAAATGTTAAATGAAAACTCAAAAATAGCTGTTTTCGGTCTTGGCTATATTGGTCTTCCCACAGCAGCGCTTTTTGCCCAAAATGGATTTTCAGTCATAGGAGTAGACATTAACCATGAAATGGTGAACGCTATCAATTCTGGGATATCTCCTATAATGGAACCAGGACTTGATGAACTGGTAAATGAAGTTGTAAGTGCTGGAAGACTTACTGCAACCACTGATGGTTTGAAAGCAGGGAGTGATTCAAAGGTTATGGTAGTCATAGTTCCAACTCCCGTGGATGAAAATAATAAATCTGATCTAAGAGCTGTTGAATCTGCGTGTGGCACCATTTCCCAAACATTAGAAAAAGATGATTTAGTTATAATAGAAAGTACCATACCTCCAAAGACCTGTGAAAATCTGGTAATCCCCATATTAGAGGAAAGTGGTTTAAAAGCTGCAAATGATTTTGGTTTAGCATACACTCCAGAAAGGGCTCTACCCAATAATACGTTATATGAAATGACCCATAATGCCCGGGTAATTGGTGGAATTAACAGAAGAAGCATAGATCTTGCAGCATCAATCTATGAAAAAATCACCACTGGTAAAATAATTAAAGTGAACGATTTAATCACTGCAGAAATGGTTAAATTAATGGAAAACACATATCGGGACACTAATATAGCTCTTGCAAATGAATTGGCTGTTATTTGTGAGTTATTGGGTATAGATGCAATAAAAGCAATTAATGCTGCCAACCATCACCCTAGGGTAAATATTCACACACCGGGCCCAGGCGTAGGAGGGCATTGTTTATCCATTGACCCCTATTTTATCGTGGAAATGGCGGAAAAAAAAGGTTCAAAAGCTGAGTTAATTAAAACAGCCCGTATGATAAATGAATCCATGCCTGAACATGTAGCTGAATTGGTCGAAGAATCATTAAAAGAAAATAACAAGTCAGTTAGTCAGGCAACAGTCGGTATTCTTGGAATAGCATATAAAGGAAATGTGGCAGATATTCGTGAAACTCCTGCAGCACCTTTGATAAATATTTTAAAAGATAAAGGGGCAGTTGTAAAAGCACATGATCCTCATGTTTCGTCAAAAAAAGTAGAATCGTTAGGAGCAGCATATGTTAATTTATCAGAAGCACTGGAATGCGACTGTGTAGTTTTAATCACTGATCATGACCCCTATAAAAATATCTCTCCAAAGGATATCAAAGGAAGAGTAATGGTGTGCACCAGGCCTATTTTAAATCCTGATGATTTTCGAGAAAAAGGTGTGATATTTAAGGGAGTGGGCCGCTTTTGAAGCTACTATTGTTTGAATTTGCAACAGCCAGCGGAATAAAAGATCCACTGATAACTTCTGAGGGGTTGGCTATGTTGGAAGGACTTATCAGTGACTTTCAGGGAATTGATGCTCATTACTTAATCTCAAACCATTTTAATTGGTTGAATTTTAGAATTAAAGGTTCCAATCTTAAATCTATTGCCATTGAAGATTCTCTCTTTAACTGGCTTGATGAAAATATTCATAATTTTGATGAATGTCTTTTTATTGCACCTGAAGAAGATAATGTTCTCTATAAATTAACAAGTCTAATAGAAAATAAAGGCGTTAATGTTATAGGATCAGATTCAAAAGCAGTAAAGATTTGTTCAGATAAATATAAGACTTATATATTACTCAAAGATAATGTACCGATAATAAAAACGGAAAAAATACTTTTTGATGAAGTTAGTAATTATAAGAAATTTGATAACCTGTTTTTCCCCAATTATAAGAAAGTTATAAAGCCGGTTGACGGCGTATCCTGTTCAGGAGTACATGTTGTAAACTCATACGACCAATTTAAAAGGTGTGCAGGTCTTATCCGCACCACCATCCCTTATTTTGTAATGCAAGATTATATTGAAGGGACATCATGCAGTGTCAGTCTGCTTTCAGATGGTGAAAAAGCAGTACCCTTAAGCTTAAATGCCCAAAATATAAATATAAATCAAGGATTTGTTTATAATGGAGGATATGTTCCATTAGATCACGAATTATCCCAACAAGCAAAAGATATGGCCAAAAAAACCGTGGAATCTATACCTGGTCTTAAGGGTTATGTGGGTGTAGATCTAATTTTGGGTGATTCAATATATGTAGTTGAGATTAATTCGAGAATAACAACTCCTTATATTGCTTTAAGGAAAATTTTAAATTTCAATTTGGGTAAAGCTATTATAAATTCCGTTAATGGATCATTACCGGAAACAATCTATTTAGATGGTAGGGTATGCTTTGAAAAGAAAGGAAACTATCTGGAAATTTATGAAGGTTCTTTTAATGGCAATGGTTTTTAAAAAAGGGCTTATGATTATTAAAATGAATATTGAGAGACGAATAATGTCTAATAATGTCAATATAACAGATTAAGGATGATTAAGAATGAAAATAGCAGGTTTTGATATTGGCGGGGCCAATACTGATGTAGCAATAATTGATTTTAATAATTCTGGAGAAATAAATAATATAGAAGTTGATTTTAAGTATCTACCTATGTGGATTAAAAATAATGAACTGGATAATGCTTTTAAAAGTTTATTAGGATCTTCTTTAAGTGAAATTGATGCAGTGGGCATTAGCATGACGGCTGAACTGGTAGATGCATATGAAACCAAAAAAGATGGAGTTTTAGATGTTGCAAGTAAAGTTTTGGATGTTTTCAATGTTCCATTAGGCTTTGTAAGTATTAATGGAATTATAGATTACCCGGAACTACTCAAAAATCCAGGTAGTGTGGCTGCTGCCAACTGGATTGCAACCTCCAAGATTGCATCAAAAATTTCAGATGAATGTATAATGATTGATATTGGAAGCACAACCACTGATATAATTCCTATTAAAAGGGGGAAAGAATGTGCTAAGGGGAGATCAGATCTTGAACGATTAGCTACTGGTGAATTAGTGTATACAGGAACTTTGAGAACAAATCTGGCCGCAATAGTTAATAAGGTTCCGATCCATGATCAATGGTTTAGAGTGTCATCTGAACTTTTTTCTATCACAGCAGATATTCATACGGTTCTGGGGAACATTAAAATGGAAGATTATTCCTGTGACACACCAGACAGTGCTGGCAAATCAAAATCAGAATGTATGAGGAGAATATCCAGATTGGTTTGTGGCGATTTAGATCTATTGAATTTTACAGATATAAAACAAATATCTGCCCACATTTACCAGGAACAGATAAAACAGATTTCTGAAGCTCTTGCAGAGGTTTCAAAAAGAGAAAATATTTCTAAAATAGTAACAACTGGATTGGGAATGGAGATACTAGGAAAAAAATCAGCAAAATTTCTGAATATGGATTCTGTAGGAATGGACACAATTTTAACCAAGGGAGAATGTGTAGTGGCTCCAGCAGTAGGAACAGCGCTTTTGATGGAAGATTTTATAAAAACCAATTTTTAAAGACAAAATTATTTATAGGGAAAAATTTTATAATTTCATGAAAATTAGAAATTTAAATAATTAAATAGTTGTTCATAGTTGCATTGAAAAGTTTAAAAGTGGTTTAATGGAAAAAAAAGAATTAAAAAGATTAATAATTGCAGTACTAGCAGTTATCATATTTTTATTTTTATTTGCTAATTGGAGTCAGCATTCTACTCTGGGTACTGATGATCGAGGATATGTTACGAAGGATGTATACGCGCATTATGGAAATTCTGACAAGAAAATAGCAGTCGTAACAGGAATACATCCCAGAGAAAATATTGCTATTGGTTCAGTTCAGGATGTGGTTAAATTCTACGCTTTAACTCATGGAGTTGAACTTATTAACTATAATATAGTTGTAGAATCTGATGCCGAAGATTACACTAAGGGAAGAAATAATGGTGAGGGTTTAGCTAACCAGTACATTTTGCCGGATGTCAAAAATTCTGATTATGATCTGGTTATAATAGCTCATGCCCACGAACAAGGATATGGAGAGGGATTTTATATAGCTACGCCAAAAATGGATGAAAGATCAGTTTATCTGGCTGAATCAGTTCAAAACGCTCTTTCAGATTTCAATTATTATAAAGCATCTGGAAAAGGTAAAAAGAGTTCTTCTGCAATATTGTTTTCAAATCCACTAGCATCAGCTGGCTATCCTACATTTGTTTATGAGATTCCAGAATGGAGCGGATATTTCGAAGCATTCTATATGACTTACAGGTTGATTGGTGCATCATTCGGTTCTTTAGATGCTTAAATTATTTTTAGGCTTAGATTATATATTGGATAGTTGTCAGACTTTTACCTGGAAATGTTAAAAGATGCCCAAAAGTCCTAAATGACGCCGTGAACAGGTTCGAATATGAATTAATGGATGTTCAAGAAATTTCCTATTCTGATGATTCATTTGACATCGTAATTGCAAATTTAATGCTCTATCATATTCCGAACAGGAAAAAAACAATTGCTGAGATAAGCAGGGTCTTAAAACCTGAAGGTATATTTTACGCCTCAACTTTTGGAATAAACGACATGAAAGAATTGAGTGATCTGATATCCAATTATGATGACCAAATTTATTATTCACTAGAGCCATTTGCACACGCATTTGGACTGGAAAATGGAGAAGAACAGTTAAGTTTGTCTTTTGAAGATGTTCAAATGATTAATATGAAGATATTCTTGAAGTAACAGAAGCCAAGCCATTAGTAAATTATTTTCTTTCATTTGGAAGAACTAATGAATCCATTAAAGGTCAGAAAAGAGAAGATTTCAAGATTTATATTGATGATATATTGAAAAAAGAGGGTAAAATTAAAATTACTAAAAACACAGGAATATTTATTGCTAAAAATCCAAAGTAGTTTCTTTACATTTTCTGATCAGTATAAATTGACAGTAAAAATAGAATAATAAAGAGAATAATAAAGAAATGGCCATAATAAAATAATTGTCAATACCATACATCTTTAAGGCCTATCAGGTAGGCAATAATATTAGCAGAAATATGTAGGATTATGGTTATTATAATTATAATTAAAATCATTTCAATAGGTAGTATAACAATAATTGAAGCGAATAATAGGGCGCCGATTACGAAATCAAGCTGATCTAGGCCAGGAGCAGGCTTTCCTCTTCCAATATTTATTCTACGCTTAATAAAACTCCCACATGCATCCCCAATTAAGGCTCCTCCTCCTAAAAAGAGTCCTAATAATATACCTTCTAATAGATTTCCGGAAATTATTCCTTGAAAGAGACCTATTAACGTCCCTATAAGAGTTCCAATTATTAATCCACGCCAGGTAACTCCATCTCCAATAATTCTTCTTCCATCACTAAAATATCTGCCAAAATCAACTGGTGTTCCACCGCCAAAGCTGAGTGCTGCAACATTTGCTAGGTATGCTGGTAACATAAAGTATATTACATAGACCAATATATTTAGAACATTAGTAATATCTGTATTCATTATTTTCCTCCAGATAATCATTGTAAATAAATGTAAATCAAAGCGATGATTAATAAAGCAATGATTTTTATATGATTTGTAACATTCATTAAATATATATTAGGTGAAATTATGGTTATCAAGAAAACAAAAAGCCTATGTCCTGAATGTCTTAAAGTTGTAGAAGCTGAAGTTTACCAAAAAGATGACAAAGTTATGGTAAAAAAAGAGTGTTCAGAACACGGTGAATTTAATAATGTTTATTGGAGCAGCAATGAACTCTATGAACTGGCTAAAGAAAGCAATTTCAAGGGCGAGGGTGTTGAAAATCCTCAAACTCCAGTAAACGAGGGATGCCCCTTAGATTGTGGATTATGCCCGGATCATCAAAGTCACACTATACTAGGACTTATAGATGTGACTAATCGATGTAATATGAAATGTCCTGTTTGTTTTGCCAATGCAGCTGTTTCTAAGTATATATATGAGCCGAGCTATGAAGAAATCAGGCAGATGCTTAGGAATTTAAGGGGAAATGAACCTGTTTCTGCACCTGCCATTCAATTTGCAGGCGGTGAACCTACCGTACGTAAAGATATAGTTGATCTGGTCAAATTGGCTAAAGAAGAGGGATTTTCCCATACTCAAATTGCTACTAACGGAATTAAACTTGCTAAAGATCCTGAACTGGTAAAAGAACTCAAAGAAGCAGGATTAAACACAGTATATCTCCAGTTTGATGGGGTTACAGAAGAGCCTTATATTAATAATAGGGGCAGAAATATTCTGCCTATTAAATTAGAGGCGATAGAAAACTGTAGAAAAGAAAAATTAGGCATAGTGCTAGTTCCAACTGTTGTTAAAGGAGTAAATGATGATCAAATAGGAGATATAATAAAATTTGCAGTGGAAAATATTGATGTAATAAGAGGTGTCAATTTCCAGCCGATTTCATTTGCAGGCAGAACTCCAGCAGATGAAGTAGAAAAACAACGAGTAACTATACCTGACTTTGAACAGATGGTGGAAAAACAAACTGACTCTAAAATTAAAGTAGAAGATTTCCATCCGGCATCATCTGTTTTTCCTATATCTGAATTTATAGAAGCCCTTGAAGGTGAACCTCAAGTAACTTTTACCTGTCACCCCCATTGTGGTGCAGCTACTTATGTTTTTATTGATAATGGAGATATAATTCCAATTACACAGTTTATTGATGTTGATAGATTCTTTGATCTTCTTTCTAAAAGTGCTGAGGATATAAAAGATGGTGGATTAACAGGTAAAGCCAAAACACTTGCCAGGGCCACAGTAGAACTGCCCAGAACTGTGGACAGATCCAAAGCTCCCAGTTCCATTGATATAAAAAATATACTTTTACAGGTTTTCAAGGAAAGGTCTTACTCTGCATTAGGTGATTTCCACCACAACACGTTACTTATTGCTTGCATGCACTTCATGGATCCGTGGAATTTTGATTGTGATCGGGTTAAACGTTGTGTAATTCATTACGCTGTTCCTGATGGAAGAATTATTCCATTTTGCACTATGAACAATCTTTACCGGGAACAAATAGAGAAAAAACATGCTAAACCTTTCAAAGAATAAAAGTTGTATAATATCAAGTATACGTATTAGCTAAGTATCCAACTTTTTCCAAATTAAATTATAAATGGTAGTTGAATTGATAATTAAAACTCCATCTCGACTTCATCTAACCCTTATTGATATGAATGGGACCTATGGTAGGATTGATGGTGGAGTTGGGATTACAATTGAAAACCCCCAATTAATTCTTGAAGTTGAATCCATCCCTAATGAAGATATTGAGATAATATTCTATGAGTCTAAAAACCTTTCAAATTTGAGGGAAGATTACATAAAAAGAATACAATCTGCAGCTGCCAAAATGAAGCAGTTTTTAGGTATAAATCACGGATTCAAGTTCACAGTTAAAAAAGTATTTTTAAGTCACTCTGGCCTCGGATCAGGCACCCAGCTTTCTCTGGCTGTAGGCAGGGCGGTTTCAAATTTTCACCACCGAAAGCTCGACGCTTCAAAAATAGCTCAAATTGTGGGAAGAGGAGGTACTTCTGGGATAGGAGTAAGGGCATTTGATCATGGTGGTTTCATTGTTGATGGGGGCCATAATAGGGCACAAAAAACTGATTTTATGCCTTCATCCGCTTCAAAAGCTTCTCCTCCACCTTTATTAGCTCGTTATGATTTTCCAAACGATTGGAAAATAGTACTGGCTATTCCAAAAATTGATGATCGGGTATCGGGATTAAAAGAAGTGAACATTTTCCAGGATTATTGTCCTATTCCTCTAAAAGAGGTGGAAAAACTCAGCCACATAATTTTAATGAAGATGATGCCTTCAGTGGTGGAAAAAGATCTGGATTCTTTTGGATTTTCAGTAAACCAAATACAGGAGATTGGGTTTAAAAAAGTTGAATTACAACTTCAAAATCCAATTATTAAACAGATTATGGATAATATGAGAAATACTGGTGCTGCAGGTGTGGGTATGAGTTCTTTCGGACCGACAATTTATGCTGTGACTGATACAAATCCTAAAAATATAAAAAAAGCAGCACAAGAAACAATGGCAGATATTAGTGGTAAAGTCATTTTAACTAAAGCTCAAAACAGAGGAGCTATTACAGAATAAAGCATATTTAATGATTGATATATAATTAATGTGCAGAGTTTCCATAATAGTCGATTTAATAATTTAATATTTATAATAAAGGATAATTTGCAGTGATTTATATGATGGAAGAAATGAAAGGTAATGTCTGGATATTTGGAGATAATATTGATACTGATGTAATTATTCCAGGAAGATATTTGCGAACATTTAGTTTAGATGATCTGGCTGCACATGTAATGGAAGGAGTTAGCGCGGATTTTTCCAAGAAAGTTGATAAAGGCGATGTGATTGTGGCTGGCTGGAATTTTGGATGCGGTTCTTCAAGAGAACAAGCCCCTATTGCCCTAAAACACGCTGGTGTTGCGGCAGTTGTGGCTAAATCTTTTGCAAGAATATTTTACAGGAACGCCATCAATGTGGGTCTCCCAGTCATTATTGCTGATGTTGATGCTAATGAAGGAGATCAACTAAGAATAAATTTAGAAGATGGAATAATAGAAAATGTTACCAAAAATAAGTCCTTTAAAATTGAACCATTTGAAAAATTCATGCTGGAGATTTTAACTAACGGTGGACTGGTTAAACATTACTTAAAGGAAAAAAATTGAGGTTATACAAAATGAAATGCCCTATCTGTGGCTCAGATTCTAATGATATTTTAAAATCAAAATTAGAAAAATCTAAATCTACTACATCAAAAAAACTACTTTTAAAGTGTAGGGAATGTGGAACTGTTTATAAGGATACAATCACTGAAGAAAAACCAATTGATTATAGAATTGTTATAAGTGAACAGGAAACTTCTAAAAAAAAGTTTATAAAACTCTACCCAGAGGATTTAATCGAAGTAGGAGAGGTTTTGGATGCTGATGGCACCATGGTGGAAGTCACCTCTCTAGAAACAAAAAGAGGATCAAGAGTTGGAAAAAGCATACTTGACGATATTGAAACTATCTGGGCATCATCCATTGATATGCCTGCAAGAGTTGGGATATCAATTGATTTCAAGGGCCGTATTCTCTCTAAAAAAGTAGATATGCCCCGAGATTTTGAATTTACAGTGGGAGATATCGTGAGAATGGGTAGACATATTTTTCAGATAAATTCTATGAAAACCACTGATAAGAAAATCAGAAAAGGATCTGCTATTGCTTCTGACATTAAAAGAGTTTATGGAAAGCCATTAAATGTTGATCATCATAATTACGATCTAACCAGCAAAGTGGTAGGATGATTAATGAAAGAAAAAATTTAGTGGAACTACTTAAAAGTTCAGGATACATAAAAACAGATAAAGTCAAAAAAGCAATGGAAACTGTTCCTCGTGAAGAATTTATTCCAGAACAAGTAAAACAATACGCTTACGTGGACCAGCCACTACCTATAGGAGAAGGGCAAACTATTTCTGCCCCGCACATGGTCGCCATAATCTGCGAAGAACTTCAAATCGATGAAGGAATGAATATTTTAGAAATAGGAACGGGTTTTGGTTATAATGCTGCAGTGGTTGCAGAGATTGTAGGAAAAAATGGTCATGTATACAGTATTGAAAGATTGCCTGCATTGGCAGACACGGCCAGGGACAATTTAAGAAGAACTGGATATTCAGATAGGGTATCGGTAATAGTGGCTGACGGCACCACAGGTTTTGAGGAAGAGGCACCATTTGATAGAATTTATGTAACAGCCGGGGCTCCCGATATACCTGAACCCCTAAAAAAACAGCTTAAAGTGGGGGGTAAACTTTTAGCCCCTGTAGGTCAATCTGATTATACACAAGAACTTTTTTGTGTGGAAAAAAAGGTAGAAGGTAAATACAAGGTTCGAAGTCTTGGTGGGGTCGCATTTGTTCCCTTGATTGGAAAACATGGATGGCCTGAGGATTAAAGTATTTTAATGACAATTATCGAGCTTAAACTTTTTTAAAGAGAGAAGCCTTTAAAATTATCATTTTTTTAAATTATGATTATATCCATTTATTATTAAAAATGGTCTTAAATTAAAAAATAAAAAGAAAAAAAATTCTTTTTAATTGATTTCATATCTTTTTACCAGTATGGGCATCTATATAAATAGAATCCACGTATTTTCCTTGAACTGTGTAAACTGGAACGTCCCATACTTGTATATTGTTCACTTTTTTTAAGGTTGGTGTACCAAGGTATACTCCCATACCCGTTGATTGTTGAGCATCTTGAGTCGCTTCATCTGGAGATATGATCTTTTTACCAGTATGTGCATCAATATAGATAGAATCAACATATTTGTTCTGGACAGTATAGACTGTTACATTCCATACTAATGTTTGATTAAATTTCGACAACTTGGCACTGCCTAGGTATACGCCCATTCCAATAAATTGATTGGCAATTTCTTTTGCTCTACCTGCAGATATTATAGTAGTGTTATTATTGAGTGGTGTGTTGTTAGTGGAATTGTTTATGATTATTGGTGTGGTATTATTAGAATTATTAGTATCATTAGATGAATTTGACATGACTAAAAATATTCCTGCCGCTGCAACTGCTATTATAATAATTATTACCACCACAATAGGACCTCTATTCAATTTTTCACCTCCCATTTTTTTTTATATAGTTATGTTCTTCTAAGAATAAATATTTAATCATTATAATAAAAAAAGAAAATTATAACGATAAAAAACTCATTTAAAATCATTTTAGAAATAAATAAAGTTATTAAATCTTTTAAAATAGTTTTTAATAAGTATATAACAATTTTTGTACTATTATAATAAATTGCAAAAATTTTCTTTAATTTAGTTCAAATTCTATTTATAGAAATAAATATAAAATCTAAAAACAATACTCTATTTATAATAAATTGATAACTCCATAAAATGAGTGTCCTTTTAATGAGATTTATTTTAATCAATGGAGTTCCTTCAAATAAATTCTATATTTATTGATTAATTACTAAATTTTAAGGTAGATACACACATATCTAGTTTTAAATTTTATAAAATTTTACCAATACAATTACTAAAGCTGATAGAGATGAAAGTTTACATTGAGACATTTGGATGCACCTTTAATCAGGGCGATTCCCAGATAATGGCTGGCATGTTAGAGGAAAACCATGCAGATATAGTCCCTAAAGTGGAAGATGCTGATGTGATAATTCTCAATACATGTTACGTGAAACATCCCACTGAACAAAAGATGTTAAATAGAATCCACAAGTTACAAAAACATTTTCCCGATAAAAAACTTATCGTGGCCGGGTGTATGGTGGAAATAGACCCTCAAAAGCTGAAAAAAATTGCTCCAGACGCAGGATGGATTGGCCCTCATCAGATAAAATCCGTATCCACTGTGGTAAAATCCGTATCCCAAGGAGAAAAACCGAGATTAACTGGGTTTACTGCTGACGTAAAAGCAGGTCTTCCAAAAATACGGTATAATCCATACATAAACATAATTCAAATCTGCGAAGGATGTATAGGGGAATGCACTTACTGCTGCACCAGATTTGCCCGTGGAAAACTACAGAGCTATCCTTCAGCGGTAATTGTTTCGGAAGCAGAAAAAGCTATCCATGATGGATGTATAGAACTTCAACTTACAGCCCAGGACACTGCCGCTTATGGAAAAGATACGGGAGAAACCTTATCTGTTTTAATGGAAAAAATCAACTGCATTGAAGGAAATTTCAGGGTAAGGATAGGAATGATGCACCCAAAAAATATAATGGGAGATCTTGAAAATGTTATAAAGGCATTTAAAGGAGATAAAATATATAAATTTCTCCACATACCTATACAAAGTGGAAATGATCGGGTATTAGCTGATATGAAACGCGGACACTCAGTTGATGAGTTTAAATATATAATCAACAGATTTAGGGAGGAGATACCAGAGATATCGATTGCTACTGATGTAATTGTGGGATACCCTACAGAAGATGAAAATGCATTCCAAGATACCTGCAACTTGATGCAGGAAATTGAACCTGATTTCATACACATCTCCAAGTATAAACATAGGCCCAGAGCCACATCTTCTTCAATTAATGAAATTGATTATAATATAGTAAAGAAACGCTCTAAGATACTTGATGATCTAAAATTTAAGATTACCTACGAAAAAAACCAGGGACTTCTAGGCACTAAACATAAGATTTTAATAACGGGAAAAGGCCCAAAGGGAGGTTTCACTGGATTTACAGATTCTTATAAAATGGTAATTGTTGATGAAGCAGAACCTGGTACCTTCCGGGATGTGGAAATATTAGAGGCCCGATCCACCTATATGGTAGGTAAACTTCTTAGTTAAGTGTAAAATAGTTAAATACAATAAATGAATTAATTACTTTTGATTTTTTTTTTATATAATGTAAAAAGTAGTAATTAACTATTTTTATAAAGATTAGAATTAAAATTAAGTGCCGTGGGCCGGACTTGAACCAGCGACATCCAGATCTTCAGTCTGGCGTTCTCCCAACTGAACTACCACGGCAAATGGGCCGGACGAGATTCGAACTCGTGATCACCTCCGTGTCAGGGAGGTATCATACCCCTAGACCACCGGCCCAAGTCGAGTCCATCTAGGGTATGGTGATATTCATATATAACCTTTTCCCCAATTTTCATTAGAAATATAAAAATTTCTAATTAAAACTGGTTTTTTTAAAATTATTATTAATTTATATTATAAAATAAATGATTAACCCTTGATAAAACAATACTGATATTAAATTAAAATGACAGAACAATTTATTATATAACACATTAAGGGATATTATGAAAATTGATCTAAAAGATCCCAATAAGTACTATAAAATTGGATTTATGGGTATTTTGATATTTTTCTATTCTATATTAACTTACTATTTTCATTTTATTTTGAATATAGAAATTGTGTTCACCCACCTTTTTTATATTCCCATAATACTAGCAGCAATATGGTGGAAAAGAAAGGGTATTCTGGTTGCTGTCTATTTGGCACTACTTTTGATAATAAGTACAATTTTGTCAGGAAAAACAGAAGATATTCTAATAAATGATATTTTAAGGTCAGTTATATTCATTTTTGTAAGTATTGTAGTGATTATTTTAAGTGAAAGAATAGCTAAATCTAGAAAAATAATAACAGAATCTAACGAGAAGTACAAATCAGTTGTTGAAACTGCTGCGGAAGCAATCATAACCATATCCCACGATTCGAGAATTGTATCGTGGAATAAGGGTGCAGAAAAAATTTTTGGATACACTGAAGACGAGGTTCAAGGTAAAAATATTACTCTCATAATGCCCGAACAGTATCATGAAATTTTTAAAAAGAAATTCAAGAAATTTAAACCTACAAAAGATTTAAATTCAAATAAAATGGCTGCTAAAACTGCTTTAAGGAAAGATCGCTCTGAATTTCCTTTTGAAATATCTGTTGTCAATTGGAAATCAAATGATGAAATATTTTATACTGCCATAATTAGGGACATCACAGAGCGTAAAAAGTTTGAATCTGAATTAAAAAGCTCTAAAAAACGTTTTGAAACTCTTTTTGAATATGCTCCTGCTGCTTATTATTTAAATGATGCTAAAGGAAGATTTATAGATGGTAATAAGGCAGCTGAAGAGCTGATTGGTTATAAAAAGGACGAATTGGTTGGTAAAGATTTTAGAGAAGTTGGAATTTTGCCTTTAGGTCAAATTCCAAAAGTTTTGAAAATTTTAGCTAAAAATAGTGCTGGATTTCCAACAGGTCCGGACGAAATTATTTTGAAAACTAAAAGTGGTAAAAAAATTAATGTTGAGATAAGTGCCTTTCCTATAAAATTAGAGGGTAAAAGAGTTGGTTTAGGTATTGCCAGAGACGTTACTAAACGAAAAAAAGCTGAAGAATTACAAGCAAGACTTGCAGCTATAGTTGAGAATTCTGATGATGCTATTATAAGTGAAAATTTAGATGCAACTATTATAAGCTGGAATAAGGGTGCAGAACAGATATACGGATACAAAGAAAGTGAAATAATTGGTAAAAATCACTTATTTCTAATTCCTCCTGAAAAATCAGAAGAAATTGATATATTTATAAATAAAATCAAAAAAGGGGAGACTTTAGAACATTTTCAGACTGTTAGGTATAGAAAAGACGGCCGGAAAATTTATGTGTCATTAACAGTCTCACCTATTAAAGATAAGGATGGTAAATTAATTGGCAGTTCCATAATTGGTAGGGATATAACCCAAATTAGAAAGGATGAACTTGCTCTAAAAGAAAGTGAAGAACTCTTTAGAACTGTATTTAATAATGTTAATGATGTAATAACATTAATAGAACTTAAAAATAGACATGCTGGCAATTTCATTGAATTTAATAATGTTATCATTGAGAGATATGGTTATACTCGCGAAGAATTATTAAAGATGAAACCTAGTGATATAGGAATCCCTGGAGAAGTGGATAAATCAAAAATACGTGAATTATTGGAAACAGGCAAAGTAACTTTTGAACGAACTCATATCACTAAAAATGGTGTAAAAATTCCAGTAGAGATAAATTCACATATATTTTCATATAAAGGGAAAAAAGTTGCTTTATCGGTGGCCAGAGATATATCTCAGAGAAAAAAAGCTGAAAAAGCGATCAAAGAGAGTGAGCGAAAGCTTAAAATTGCTATGGATTTGGCTAAGCTGGTTCAATGGGAATATGATGTTGATTCGGATCTATTCACTTTTAATAATGAGTTTTATAAGTTGTATGGTACCAGTACTGCAGAGCAGGGTGGAAATAAAATGTCTTCTGAAGATTATGCCCGAAAATTCGTCCATCCTGATGATGCTCTTGTAGTGAAAAATGAAATTGATGCAGCTTTGGCTACTGATGATCCTAACTATTTCAGAACATTGGAACATAGGATAATTAGGGCTGATGGGGAAGAAAGGTATATCATGGTTCGTTTTGGAATTTTGAAGGATGATGAGGGGCATATGATTGGAACATATGGGGCAAATCAGGATATCACCGAACGCAAACAGATGGAAGATGAAATAGAACAATCACTTAAAGAAAAGGAAATACTTCTAAAAGAAATTCATCACAGAGTAAAAAATAACCTAATGGTAATCTCCAGTTTATTGAACCTTCAATCTAGATACATCAAAGATAAAGCAGCATTAGATATATTTAAGGAGAGTCAAAACCGTGCAAAATCTATGGCTATTATACATGAACATTTTTATCGCTCAACTGATCTTAAACGTATAAATTTTGGAGAATACATCAGAACTCTTTCCACAGAACTTTATCACACTTATGTACCTAGTCCTAGCCAAATATCTTTCAATATTAATGTAAAAGATTTAATGTTAGATATTAACACATCTGTACCATTAGGGCTTATCGTAAATGAATTGGTAACTAACAGTATGAAACACGCATTTCCTCAAGGAAAAAAAGGCGATATTAATGTTGAGTTATATAAAAAGGATGAAAAATATGTATTAAGTGTAAAAGATAATGGCATAGGTTTTCCAGATGATGTGGATTATAAAAATTCTCATTCTTTAGGTCTACAATTAGTTAATAGTCTAACTGACCAGATAGGGGGTTCTATTGAATTGGATAAAAACGATGGTACAAACTTTAAAGTAATATTTTCTGAGGAAAAATTTGATAAAGATGAAAAATAGTAAAAAAATAGTTTAATAATGATTTTTTGGAAATAGATAACCTGATGTACTTTATAACTAAAGAAGATTATTAAACTCTAATTTAAAAAAATTTTAATACTATTTGATTTCAGTAAACTCTGACTTGGGAGCTCCGCAAATTGGACAAATATTTGGTGCTTCTTTTTCAATGGTGTTTCCACAGAAGTTGCAGACGTAATATATGACTTCAACATTTTTTCCAAGGGTTTCCAATGCTTTTTTGTATAAATTGGCATGTATTTCTTCTACTTTATTAGCAACATCAAAGCTCCATAAAGCAGCATCTTCCCCTTCTTCTTTAGCTTCTTCAATAAACTTTGGATACATTTTTTTGAATTCTTCTTCTTCCCCAGCTATAGCGGCTTTCAAATTTTTTTCTGTGCTTTTTATCCCTTCTAAAACTGTGAGATGATTGTGGGCATGCACGGTTTCTGCTTCGGCAGCAGCTCTAAATAATCTAGCAACTTGGAAAAATCCTTCTTCATCAGCTTTTTTTGCAAAAGCCAGATAGGTTCGGTTTGCTTGTGATTCACCAGCAAATGCTTCCATTAAATTATCTTTAGTACTCATATTATCGCTCCAGATTATTTCTATTTCAATAGATTTATTCGAAGATCTATATTAAATTATTGAACCAAAAAAAGTATTTCAGTAATCTAATCTTAAGATGTAATTAATTTATTATAATGAAACTTTTTTATTATTGGATCATATGGAAATTGATAGATCAATGTTAATTATCGAAAAATGATCAATACTAATCTGAGTGTTGAAAATTAAACAATATACTACATTAAAAATTGATAGAGATTCCTTAAAAAAAATAAAAGAGAAAAAATAAAAATATTAAGCTGATTTAACGGCCATTTCAATATCATCTGCTTTGACGGTTTTTCTTCCAGCGTGTTTTGCGAGAGCCACAGCTTTTCTAGCGATTTCTTCGCCTTTTTCTTCCAATGCTTTAGCTAATTCTTCTTTTGCGTCATCGCTGATTCTTTGAGCACCGGCATTTTTTATGATTCTCCCAACTGGAGCGATTGGTAATTCAGCCATAATTTCACCTCCAGATTAAGCTATGACTCAATCATATTTAAATTTATCGTTTTTAGTCTAATTTTTGGGTAGGCTCAACACTATAAAGTTCAAAAAATTGGATCATACATTTAACCAAAAATTTTAAACTGCTAAATTAGAATATGAAATCATATGTTCAGCAAGTTAAACATTGATCCTCAGATAGAAAAAATACTAGAAAAAGCCTTGGAAAGGGAAATATCTGTCGAAGAAGCTGAAATCTTAATGAAAACAGATGGAAAAGAATTTCAGGCACTAATACTATCTGCAGATATCTTAAGAGAGGATATAGTTGGTGATACGGTTACTTTCATACAAAACTGGAATATAAATTTCACTGACATATGCACGGGAAACTGTGGATTTTGTGCTTTCAAAAAAAATCCAAACGATGAAACTTCTTACTTTTTAAACATTGATGAGATTGTCAAAAGGGCTGTAGATGCTGAAAATCAGGGAGCAATAGAGATCTGTATACAGGGAGGTTTACATCCCGATATAGACATATATTTTTATGAAGAAATTATTTTAAGGGTGAAAGAAGAACTGCCCAACATACATTTGCATGCTTTCTCTCCGATGGAAGTATTCTACGGAGCATCGAAGGCTGAAATATCCATAAAAGAGGCTATGAAAATTTTAAAAAATGCAGGACTTGGATCAATGCCTGGAACCGCTGCTGAAATTTTAAATGACGATGTGCGTAGTATAATCTGTCCAAACAAACTTTCAACATTCCAGTGGATTGAGACAGTAGAGACTGCTCATAACACTGGCATTCCTACTACTTGTACTATGATGTATGGACATGTAGAGAATCAAAATCAAAGGGTGGAACATCTGGAACTTCTAAGAAACATTCAAAAAAATACTGGTGGTTTCACTGAATTTGTACCATTGACCTTCATGCATCAAAATGCACCCCTATTTAGAGAAGGAATTGCCAGTCCGGGGACAACTGGACTGGAAGATATGAAATTATATGCAGTGGCTCGTTTGATGTTTAGAGACTTAATAAGGAATATTCAGGTCTCCTGGGTGAAGCTCGGTTTTAAATTTGCCCAATTATGTTTAACTGCAGGTGCAAACGATCTGGGAGGCACTTTAGGTGAGGAAAACATATCCAGATCAGCAGGGGCAAAACACGGAGTATACACTCCACCCTCTAATTTAGAGAGAATAATTAATGATGCCGGACGCATTCCAGCCCAAAGAGACACATTATACCAAAATATACAACTAATATAAAAGGGATTATCTTATTTTTGAATAAATTGATCTGCAATGGATTAAAGATTCACTTATTTTAACAGACTAGATCTCCACGATAATTTCATTTCTCCGGAAAAATCCAGGTATTAGAGGATGATTATATTGGGCTACAATAAAATTAGATTTAGCTTCTAAATTATTATCTGCAAGCCATTTTTTCAATTCATCAATTTTTTTTTGAGCCAGATTTTTCCTTGCTCTGCCCGAAAATCTTAATACAACATTTTTTTGATCCTTAACTTCTTTAAACTGAATTCTTTTATCGTTAGGTAATGGAAGAGTGTCTAGGGTATACTTAGCTGGCATGGTAAAGGATATGCGATATACATGTTCACCTGTTTTCTCTTCGGTTACAGGTGCAGTCATGGATATTTTTTTTCCTCCATTTAAGAATTCTTCTGTAACCGGAGTGGTCATTTTTATCCTTTCAGATTCAGTTAATTCTTCCCCGGTAACTGGTATGGTCATGGGAATCTTTTCAGATTCCTTCATGTTTTCGCCAGAGACTGGAGCCGTCATGGGAATTTTTGATTTCTTATGATTGTTCCCGAAAATATAACCGGCTAGTATAGAAAAACCATGACCCAGTGCAGTATCATAATCTTCATCCACGTTTACCTGCGCTAATATATAACCCGGATACCTTCTTATCTCTATATTTCCATCCTTACTTTCAACAGTGTATTCTGGACTTTCCGTAATATGAAACCCCCCAGAGTATTTTTTCAAATAAAATTTTTTTAGCAACACTTTTCAAATAACTTATTTTCTTAAGAGTTCTTCAATTATTTGAACTCCTGTAGAGGTTCCTAATTTATCTGCCCCAGCTTTAATCATCTTTTGGGCAGTTTCTAAATTTCTTATACCTCCTGCAGCTTTTATCTTTACGTCTGAGCCTACAGTATTTCTCATTAGTCTCACGTCTTCAACAGTTGCACCACTAAGGCCTCCATAGGCAGTAGATGTTTTAACATAATCAGCACCAGCAGCTTCAGCAATTAAACATGCCCGGATCTTCTCCTGATCTGTTAAAAGGGCGGTTTCCAGTATCACCTTAACAATTTTACCATCTGCAGTATTTACCACACCAGCAATGTCTTTTTCTACTATATCATCCCGGCTGGATTTTAATGCCCCAATATTCATAACCATATCCACTTCATCCACGCCTTTATCAACGGCTTCTTTGGTTTCAAAAGCTTTGGTTGCAGGTGTTTGAACGCCTGTTGGAAATCCTACTACCATACACACTTTTATACTGGTATCTTTTAAGATTTGAACTGCTAATTCTGCATTGGTTGGCGTGACGCAGGCACAGGAAAATCCATATAGTACTGCTTCATCACATAACTTTTTTATATCTTCCTGGGTGGCATCGGGTTTTACATTGGTATGATCAATTCTTTTTGCAAATTCCTGGGGAGATTCGCTTATTTGAGTTATAAAATCACCTCTTAATTGGTTTTAATAATTACGAATTTTCATGGCTATTTTAATGATTTGGACATGTAGGGTCCTTTAAGTTCGTATCCAAATTTGCGATAGTAATTCCTAACCCCTATTCCACTGTTTATTAAAATTTTCTTTTTATCGAATGATTCTAGGGATATGCGTTCTGCTTCTGCTAAAAGTTCTTCTCCAAAACCTTTATGCTGCCACATATCTTCAACCTTTTTACCCAAAGGTATCATAGGGCCATATACATGCAGTTCCCGTACCAGGGCAGTTTTATCATCTATTTCTCGGCGGTGAGCTTTATCTGATGGAATTCTTAACCTTAAAAATCCAATTAGAATATTTGATTTAATATCTTCAAATGATAGGAATATTTCCCGGCCTTCACCTGCTTTATACTCTTCTTTTACAATTTTGACATGTTCTATTTGGGGAATTGTTCCATGAATTGCTTTGTGTCCAACTTCTCGGCAGCGTATGCATTTACAACTTATTCCATGTTCTTGTATTTTATTGTAAACTAACTCACCAAGATTAGATTTTTTTACCCCAGCTTCAATTAATGGTGAAGGAATATCCCGCTGAATGCGCATAGTTCTAACCCATTTGGGAAGGATCTTTTTTATCTCTACTATTAAATCCACGGCTTCTTCTGTAGTGTATGGGCTATATTCCCCTTTTTTCCACATTTCATATAATTTGCTTCCTTTGGTTACCAAGCAGGGATATATTTTGAGCATATCTGGTTTGAATTTAGGATCAGAGAAGATCCGCTTAAATATGCGCATATCCCGGTCAAAGTCAGAGAAAAGTCCGGGCATAAGGTGCATGGCTACTTTAATCCCTGAGTCTCTAAGGATCCGGGATGATTCCACCACATCATTAATGTCATGGCCACGTTTTACCCGTTGATATATGAAGTTGTAAATGGTTTGAACACCTAATTCCACCCTGGTTACTCCCATTTTAAGCATCCGATCCACATCCTGAACTTTACAGAAGTCGGGGCGGGTTTCAAAGGTCATACCAACATTTCTAATTAATGATTTTTCGTTGGCTTTTTGGATGTCAGCAAGATATGTGAATTCAGTATAAAAATCAGATAATGAATTTGGAGATTCCTTCGTGTCGTTGGATACATTGATGGAGGGTTTTTTCACTCCAAAATCCACCATAGCCTGCAGACATTTTGTAACAAACCATTCCTGATAACATAGGAAATGGGCGGGGAATGTACCTCCCATTATTATTAGTTCCACCTTATCCAATGGGTGTCCAATGCTTTCTAACTGTTGAAGTCGGTTGTAAACTTGTTTGTAGGGATGGAAATCGTACATTCTAGCCCTTAAAGCAGCAGGTTCTTCTCCAGTATAACTAGGGGGTGCTTTTTCACTTTCTGGGCAGTAAAGACATCGGCCATGGGGGCATTCTGTAGGCTGGCACATGACTGCCACAATGGCTACTCCAGAGAGTGTTCGGGTTGGTTTTTTTCTTAAAATAGTTGATATATCTTTTTTCTCCTGAGGAGATGCGTATTTTAGTATAAGGGAATTGCTCATAAACTTTTCTAGGTCATAATCTCTACAAATTTGATGTTTAACCTTTTCTAATTCTTTTTTATTCTTTATTTTTCCAGACTTTATCTGTTCTATGATGAGTCTGCAAGCATTTTCCATTCTTAGAAATCTCCTATAAAATTTTTGTCTTTAAACTTATTTAAATTAATATTTTATTAAAATAGATTTAATTTTTAATTTTAATAAATTAAGATAACTTTTTAATTAACAAATAGGGTAAATTCATTTAAACAGATTACATTTTCTGATTTTTTTGGCTTAAAATCTCTAAAACCCTCATGATATCGGTTTTGGATATTATTCCCACCAATTTTTCATCTTCCATTACTGGTAGTCGGCCAATATTGTTTACGGTTATTTTGTTAAGTGCATCTACTACCCCTTCATTAGGAGTAGAGGTTATGACTTTCTCTGTCATTATTTCTTTAATGTTAATGTTTCTTTTGGTATCCGGTATCTGAGATATATCATGAAAAGTAACAATGCCTACCAATTTGCCTTCATCCAGCACAGGGTATCCCATATGTCTTTTCTGATACATGGTTTTTAATGCATCATCTATTGTAGTATATGGATG
The DNA here is from genome assembly GCA_003491285.1 of Methanobacterium sp. BRmetb2. Classification (NCBI taxonomy): domain Archaea; kingdom Methanobacteriati; phylum Methanobacteriota; class Methanobacteria; order Methanobacteriales; family Methanobacteriaceae; genus Methanobacterium; species Methanobacterium sp. BRmetb2. The sequence continues at coordinate 392,963 of CP022705.1, read as the reverse complement.
GAAAATTTTAACCTCTTTGGTCATAATGTCTTTAACAAAAACATCTTCTAAAAGTGATGAGATCACAGTAGATTTATACTCCTGATCCGCCCCAATATAAATAAAAAGAGCAACTAAAACTAGGAATGGATTAAAAAGGATTAATAATCCTACAATTGCCATAATAATCGCAAGTTGTTTGCCAATACTAGCTGATAGTTTAGTGGCCCTGAGATAGTTCATTCTCTTAGCCAGAATAGATCTTAAAATCCGACCCCCATCCATGGGAAATGCAGGGAGCATGTTAAATCCACCCAGTACCACATTAACCAGGACAAAATCGTAGATAAAAGCTGAATAAACAAGGGGAATAATACCTTGAACTGCTACTAGAATAAGATAAAAAACCACGGCAATCACAAAATTAGTCACTGGACCGGCAATGGATATCCAAAGTTCCTGAACAGGATTTTTTGGTACTTCTTCCATTTGGGATACTCCACCAATAGGTAGGAGTATTATTCTCTCTATTGCCACACCATACCTCTGAGCCACATAGGAATGACTTAATTCATGGATGACCACAGTGACAAAGAGTAAAGTAATTAATACTGCCAATTGAAGTTGAATAAAATTTAAAAATACCATAGCATATATGAATAAAATCAGGAACAAGAATGAAACGTGTAGTTCTATGGGAATTCCAAAAACAGTTATCAACTTTAAGGATGAGCGCATATTCACACCATTTTTTTTAGAATATTGATAATAACCAATCAAGATTGTTAACTAGACTAATATTTTCTCCTTCATGCATCTTAAAACTATTTTTCTCAAAAATCAATATTATTTAATCATTAATTTTTGCAGATATCATGAATATTAACCATAACAATCCAATTTTAGCCTCTGATAAAAATTATATATTCCAATATATAGAATATTAATAGGTGTTTTAATGGAAGTAAGCGAATTTTTAGGGAAAAAAGTTCTTGATAAAACTGCTAATAATGTTGGCAAAGTAACAGACATGGTTGTAAAACCTGCAGAAGGGTTAATAACTAATATTACAATATCCGAAGGAGAAATACCTCCTTGGGTTAAGAGTTTCGTGGTAACCCCGGAAGAACTGGATAAAATTGGAGATTATGTAGTTCTAACCATTGACCTGAAAGAAATAGAAAATAGAATGGAAGAATCTGAAGAAGAACCAGAAACAACTAAATTAGAAATAGAAGAGGATTGAATTTCAATCATATATAATCAACATAATCAATGGGGGTGTTTTTATGGAAATTACTGATGCACGTGGAAAACCAATTTCAAAAGGTTCACATGTTATATATTCTGGAACCGGAACTATAGGCGAAGTATTCGACGTCAAAATTGAAGAAAAGGGATCATGGGCAAAAATGGAAAATGATCTGTGGTACAACAGTGAATACCTGGAAGTATTGGATAAAATAGAAAAATCAAAAACTAAAAAAGTCAAAGAAGAGGATATCAAGTCCAAAATTGATAAAATGAAGCAGAACTTAGAAGATGTTGATATGAGTTCTGAATTATGCGATGGTGGAGGATAAAAAGCCATCGTATAATTTTTAATTAAATTTGTTTTGGCTATAATTAAATGTCCTACATTTTATAATATTTTTCTTAAAAAATTGATTAGTAAAATGGAATAGGTTTATAAATGGAATATGAATTTTTAGAACGACTGAATCACGGCCCTATTGATTTTATTACCCAAACCAAGTACTGGATCGTATTCCTTGACCGTGACCAGAAAAATCTGGGTACATGTGTGGTGGCCCTGAAAAGGAAAGCAAATTTATTATCATCATTAACCCCAGATGAGTGGAAAGAGTTTAAACAAATTGTCCGGCTTTTAGAATCTGGTTTAAAAAAGGCTTTCAATGTAACCATGTTCAATTGGGGATGTCTTCTAAACACGGCTTATATTAAGCTCCCACCACATCCTCAAGTGCACTGGCACTTGATTCCCCGTTACCGTGACCCGGTAGAATTTCATGGAGTAGTATTTAATGATCCCTGCTTTGGTAAGAGTACTTTAACGGCCCAGGACGACAAGTTGGATTTATCTCTAAAATTTAGAGCAAAAATAATTTCAGTTATCCGTGAAAATTTGAATTGGGATAATTTTTAGTGTTTTTCATTAGTTTATAATGGTTTTCTTTGAAATTGAAGTCATTCTTAAAGATTTTTCTTATTGTATTTTTTAAATATTAGTTACTCTTTTTTCTTTCTTAAAAGAGGTAGGGTTAGTATAACCCCTCCCAATGAAAGTATGGTGAATATTAAGAAAATAGTATTCATACATCTTAAAAAACATTCAGCACTGACCCTTGATAGTACAGAAGTTCCCATGGAAATGCTGAATATCATTATGACCACACCCATACTCAGTAATTGACCCGTAAAAACCATGTTGGAGACAGTGGCTGATGCCATTCCATAATATTTTTTGGAAACAGAGCTCATGGTGGCATTGGTAATTGGGGACGAAAAAAGAGCAACTCCTGCACCAACCAAAATTAAACCCAGAACTAAAAATTCTACCGGTGATTTTCCATTTAAATTTGCAAATATTAAGAGTCCTAGAGAAGTTAATATAAGTCCGGCTGTGGGCACAGCGTTAACTTTGATCTTATCTGAGAGAACACCAGTGTAAATGGACAATAAAACCACGGCTAAAGGTTGTATAACCAGAATTAATCCTGTTAAATCTGGTGAAATTAATTTCACTGACTGCAGATAAAAACTAAGAAGAAACCACATGGCCGAGGTAGAAATTTGCATAATTAATATGGTAACGGTGGAAATTGCGAAAATCCTGTTTCTAAACAGGTTTATATTTAAAATAGGAGTTTCAAACTTCAACTCCCACCATGCAAAAAGTATTAAACCCATTAATCCTAAAATAATTGATAAAATGCCTTGATAGCTGTTAATAAATGAGATTCCATACATGATAACCAGTATTGATAGTAAATAAATAAATGCTCCTTTATAATCAAATCTGTCTCCTTCGGCATCTCTCCAATCTTGAGGAAATTTCCAGAGGATCAGGAGTAGTAAGAAGAATCCTAAAGATAGTACAAATAGAAATATGCTTCTCCAACCTAGTGAAGTTGTAAGAAAACCGCCAAGTATGGAACCAGCTAAAATTCCGGCGTATACAGCAGTCACATAGGCCCCCAAAGCCCCTCCTCTTTGTCCAGTTTTGAAAACTGAACTTAAAATGGCCACGGCATTAGCATAGATCATGGAAGATCCCAAGCCTGTGAAAAAAACAGATATTAATAGTACAACACTGGAGTTACTAAATAAAGCTACTATTGATGCCAATGTAAAAATCAAAACGCCATACTGAAATATTCTTTTGCGCCCGTATATATCACCAATTTTTCCAAAAACCAGTATGAATGCGGCGTTACCCAGTATGAATGAGGTGGGTATCCAAGTTACAAACAGGGCATCCAACATGAATTCCATTCCAATGGAAGGAACGGCTATGTTCAGGGCAGTTCCCATAAATGGGATTAAAAATGCTCCAATAGATACTATTAACAATGGGATTTTTTGATTGTTATTCACTAATCACACCATTTAATACATTTTTGATATCTGTTTTAAACATTTTTCCATTTGTTATAGCCCTAATTCGAATCCTTTCTGGATTATGGATGTTCATTATAATTATGAGGCCTGATTAATTTTAGGGTATGGAACATTTTATATGTAAGTAAAACATAAATACCGACTGTCGGTATGTAAGAGATATTATGACCATAAAAAAATCAAGAGAAAAAAGGATAGAAGAAATAACCCAGGCTGCAGTAGATGAATTTCTGGAAAAAGGCTATGAAAACACTTCTATGGAAGCCATAGCCCAAAGGGCAGGAGTAAGTAAAGGTGGACTTTATTATCACTTTAAAAGCAAAGACTTGATCTTAATGTTTGTCAATGAAAAGATAAGCAAGAATATAGAAAAAATCATGGTCCAGGCCCTTAAATCAGGATCAGTAAAAGAAAGACTCCTTTTTTTCATTGAAAATTATCTCAATTACTGGATAAATCATCCCCAAGAGTTTACTATCATATTTTTGTCTGTAGCCAAAATTTTGGACAAGCCTGAACTTTTAGGATATTATCAAAGATTTACCAGAGATTATTTTAAATATTTTGAAGAAATGTTTTCTTGTGGAGTTCAATCTGGCGAATTTAAATCTCATAATACTCGAACCAGTGCTTTAACCTTAGTTGCAGCCCTGGACGGTATTTTAAGTTACATGATCGTAGATGATAATTTAAAACTGGAGGATGTAATTCCACATTTTGAAGATAAATTTATAAAACCAATAGAAATTGGGATTAAGATAAGTTAATTAGAGTAAAATGGTAGATTAGGTTGATTAGATGAAAAATATTGATTTTTACTACTTTTCAGGCACAGGAAACACTTACCTTGTGATTAAAAAAATGACTGAAATATTTAAAAAAAATAGTGTTGAAACCAGGTTGTTTCGGATTGAAGATTCCAGTCCCAATGATATAAATTTGAATCATACTATTGGCTTGGGATTTCCTGTTGCAGAATTTTCTACCTTTAGTTTTGTATGGAAATTTATCAAGAATCTGCCTAAATCTCAAGGTACTAAAATATTCATGGTAGACACTTTGGCAGGCTTTTCTGGAGGTATGGTAGGCCCCCTCAGAGTGATAGTCAAAAAGAAAGGATACACCCCTATTGGTGCAAAAGAAATAATAATGCCTCCTAATATATTTTATATCCAGGATGAATCAACAAATAAGGAAAAAGTTGAAAAAGGACTGGTTGAAGCTGGAAAATATGCATGGGATATAATTGAAGGAAGGTCCCGGTGGGGAAGAGTACCCGTACTATCAGATGCCATTTATTATGCTTCCATTTTAGGTTTGAAATTAACCCATTCCCATATCAATCAAAAATATTTCCATATAAAAGTAAATGAAGAAAAATGCAGTAAATGCGGTTTGTGTGCAGAGTTATGTCCAGTAAATAATATCCAATGGAGTGAAGGCAAATATCCAGTTAGTTTAATAAATTGCGAATACTGTTTAAGATGTACCTCTTTTTGTTCCAATGGTGCAATATCACCTTCATTTAATTATAAAGGCAAAACTTATCGCGCAGTTAAGGCTAAAGATCTTCTTAGAACTAATTCAGATTGATTAATATAATTATTAACTCAATAATGCATTTTTCACGAAAAATCCATTTTTATCTGATTTTTATAAGCTTGAAGTGCTGATGGCGAAGAATCCAACCTCAACTTGAATATGCTACCATCGTCGTTTTCCCAGTTTTTTCATGCTAGTAACACATGGCTTTAATTTTAGGATGTTCTTCAACTTATCTAGAAAAAACTGCTGTTAAAATTAAACCGCCATCTATTAATTATGTATTACACATAGTTAATTATAATCAAATTATTCAGTCAAGGACTTAAATATAATTATTTAGGGGTGAGATTATGGAGATTCAAAGGGGAAGCATATTCAAACCAGAAATAAATTACTATAAAATAGCTGGTATAATATTGATGGTAGCATTTATACAGTTTTTTATGGCAGTGACCATAGCCGAGACCCAGTTTCCAGGTTACAGTACAGCTGACAATACATTAAGTGATCTGGGGGGCACTGTTGTACCGGTGGAACCTTCTGCTACAATATTCAATGTTAGCGTAACTTTAATGGGAATTTTAGCCCTGGCAGCAGTGTATTTAATATTAAAAAGTGGTGGTTGCCGACTGTTTTCAGCGTGTTTGGCCCTGATGGCAGTGGGGACAATAGGAGTTGGACTATTTCCCGGGTACACCGGCGGGCCACATGTATTTTTTGCCATGATGACCTTTATTTTTGGAAGCTTAGCCTCAATTTTTTCCTACAGATTAGGTCTTAACATACCAATGGTCATAATATCCATGATACTGGGATTTACCGCACTTTTAGTTATAATATCCTTGTTCATATTCGGTGATGGAACTGGAAATCCATTGATAGCAACTTTGGGTGATGGCGGAGCTGAAAGATTACTTGCATATCCTGTACTTCTCTACCTGGTGGCACTGGGAGGATATCTTACCAGCCGGGGAGAAGACTGGGTAAGGTTGAGAGTTAAGGGATGAAATTTTCCTAAACATTTTTTTAAAATTGATGATTTATTTTGGTAAAATTCCAGATAATTTTCAACTAGTTTTAGTCTTTTACACTTTTATCCTGCACACTCACACAAAACCGGCAAAGTGCACTGGGTGTTTTTAATTGTTTCTCTTTAACTGGACATAGGAACACTCCATCCTTATAACGTAGTCTAAAACCCCCCGGAAAACTGGTACCTACTGGATGTATTGATTCCTCTTTTATGAATGTGGTGTATACTGGAATAATCTTAGCAATCTTTATAAAAGGTAATTCATTGTTATCATTTCTTTCAAGAGCTTCTTTTTCCTGGAGGTGGAGTATTTCTAACATTTCCTTAAGTTTTTGATTATCCACATAGCTCTCATATTTTATTCTGTCATCTTTAAGTTCCCGCAGTCTCCTGAAGAAGGCATCGGTAAATCTTTTAATATAATCTTCCCGATACTTTTTTTGCATGTACTTGGCATCTTCCCTTAGAAAGGCGCTGGCCCTCATAATATCATTTATATTGATATAGGAGGCTTCCTTCTTTAAGATATTTAGAAGGTCCATTTTAAGGATTTTTTTATCTAAATCAATTTCATCTATTTTATTCATAAATGATCATCCTAAATTATGTCTTCATCTTGAATAGCAATACAGAATCCACACACTGCATTGGGATTATCCTTCTGTTTGTCTTTCACAGGACAGTAATAATCCCCATTTTCATATTTAACCTCAAATCCACCAGGAAATGGTGTTCCCACTATATGGATAGGTTCCTCCAATATATAAGTAGTGTAAAGGGAAATGATTTTATAAATCTTGAAGAAATGAGAATCTACAGAACGAACTTTAATCACCAGTTTTTCCTGATCATCTAAAAGTTGCATGGAATCTTGAAGTTCTCCCATATTGAGGGAACCTTTATATTTATTATTATCATCTTTTAGTTCTTTTACTCTTAAAATAAAACCTTCAACATATGATTTGATAAATTTATCTGCATATTTTGGTTGTACAAATTTTGCTTCTTCTAATAGAAATCCACAGGCCCTCATCACGTCAGAAATATGAATATTCTTCATATCTAGTTTTAAGAATACTAAAAGATCCTGTTTAGTATCTAAAAAATCAATTTTATCAGTCCAAAGCATTTAAATCTTCCGTAAAAATATTTTCAATTTTGTCATTCGGCATTAAACTTCTTTTTTATTGATTCAGCGATTTTAGGTCCTATACCCTCAACTTTCATGAGTTCCTCTTTAGAAACATAGCTCAAATCACTGCCAAAGGTATTACACAGTGCCCGTGCCCGTTTTCTACCCAGCCTTTTAACACTAACTACTAATGATATTACATCGTCTTTTACACCATAGTACAACCGGGCCGATAGTTTATCCAGTTTGTCTGTATAAGAATAGATACCAAAAACCTGACAGATATCTCTGTAGAACTTTATCATTTGAGATGCTTCATAGGCTGCACGTCTTGTGGCTGCTGCATAAACATTGAATGCATTTTCAATCTGGTACTCAGTTCGCTCGTCAATCCACTCTATTAACGTGGCAGCAGTGGCTTCTGCCAGTCCTGTGTCAACAACGAATATTCCTTTATTATTCAATTTATCCCGGACGGGCTCCTTGCTCTTACGGCCTTTGAATGCGATTTTTGGCATGTCCGGAGTTTTTGAGATCTCGTATATAAGTTTGTAGATATCAAATTCTCCCTGGAGAGCAAATTCTTTTAGGCGAACTGCGCTTTCCACGGAGTAATTGGTTTTGGCGATAAGAGTCCCAAAATCTGTTGTTTTAAGTCCTTCAGGGGTGGGTTGAATTATTCCATTTTGTATCAAAAATTCTAGGGCTGTGTTGATTTCATATTCCATGCTTTCTGCGGCAAAAACACTCATATACTCATTATGAACCATCTGGTAACCATAGAAGGTTTGGTTAAAAAAGTCCAGTATTTTTGTCTGATTATTTGATAATTTAGATGCTACCTGGGCAATTATCTGCCGGTAAACTGCGTCCTTGTTTTCTAATAGTTTGGAATTGGTGGCTTCTACTTCACCATAAACATAATAGTCCTTAAGGTTGTAGGCTTCGTCTAGACTCTTTGCTATAAGGTAGGAGTATCCTTCGCTGTCATATTGGGGCCTGCCAGCACGTCCTGACATCTGCTCGTAGTCAAATACAGGTATATTTTGTGGACCTTGATTGGTCCAGCGGGTGTAATCTCTTATTATCACATTTTTAGATGGTAAATTCACTCCGTACATTAAACTGGGGGTAGCAGTTATCATGTACAAATTTCCCGCCCGGAATTCATCCTCTATAATCTCTCTTTGTTCATTAAAGAGTCCTGCATGGTGGAAAGCCACACCATTTTCCACGCATTCTGCCAGTTTCAAACAAATTGTAGTAGGCCGGGATCCCCGCCTCTGAGGCACGTCTAATATCTTTTTAGCCACATTTTTAAAGGCTTTTTTCTTATCAGATGGAATTTTTCGTTTTATTTTTCCAGCTATGTTATTTGCCAGGGATTCGGTGAATCTTCTGGTGGAAACAAATACTAAAATCTGGGATTCGTCTTCTATACTATGATTCAACACTTTCAGTACTACTTCGTTCTTGTTTTTTACTCCCATCTCTTCAGTGGTTAGCACGTCCTTGTGCAGTGGTACTGGTCGGTAGTCATGCTCAACCACATGGGCCTCCATCCAATCTGATAATTCATTAAGATTTTTTAGTGTAGCAGAAAGTGCTATAATTCTCATGGATGGATTTATTATATTGGATCTGCTTATGGCACATTCGATGGTAGGACCTCTGGAGTACTCTCCTATCATGTGGAATTCATCCACAATCAAGAGGTCCACCTCGTGCAAGGTGTTCCATGAAAATCGGGTTAGAGCATCAAATGATTCAAAGACCATTACTGCCAAGTCTGAAGATTTGGGATGTTTTCCCACTTTAATGCCATGTTTTTCCAGTTCTTTAAATTCTTTAACCTTCTCGTTCTGGATAGATAATAGGGGAACACCGTAAACCACCTTTCCACCTTTTAAAATTGTGTTAATAGCAGCCATAACTCCTAGAAGGGTTTTACCACTGGCAGTGGGTATAGCTATAATGTAGTTAGTATCATCATCAAGATAACCAGAATCTACAACTGCCCTTTGTGCAGGATTTAATTTTTCAATAGTGGGATAACATTCTCCAATTATCTCTTTTAAAACAGGGTCTATATCTTTCATGGTATCAGTACGTTTATTTTCATATAATTTAATAAAAGTAGTTTATAAAAGTTTCAATATAGAAAATTCTCTATTTGAACTATATTAATTGAAAGTTACGCATCATTTATTCATCTTCTGAACCGTTCTCGAATCTTTCCTCATATTCTTTAATCCATAATAACTCGTTAATCAATAAATCTCCCGGTCCTTTAGGGTTTAATTCAATTTCAAATAATCTATAATCTGGTATATGATCTATAATAGATTTCCATTCATTCATATCACTATAAATATCTTTTTTAACCTTGTAAACTTCAAATTCGAATGATTCAAGTGTTTTATCTATGTCATTTCCCGCCTCTAGCATAGATATATGCTCATTCAGAATAGGAGGTAATTTTTCACTGATCTTTATTTGGGCCGCCAGGTACGTTTCGTAGGGATTAGAGTAATTTATATTTTTTATATCTTTCAAGTCAGTTTTAACAGTATAAATGCCCTGTTCCTTCTCTGAATCATCTTTTTCATAGTATTTAGTCAATTTTAGAAGTAAATCTTCTCTATTACCTTTCAGATGTGATCTGTATTTGCTTAATTTTTTTATGATATGGGCTCTTTCACTTTTTTCTGTCGTCTTGGACATCTCCCATTATTGGTTAAAAATAATATTTACTTTTCTCTTTTTTTATGACTTCAATATCTGTTATACGTGTTGAGGGGTACTGTCCGTTTTCATCCTTTTCCACACTTTTAACCATGTCCCAAATAGTAAGAAGTGCAACACTTACTCCTGTCAGGGCTTCCATTTCCACTCCGGTTTTTCCAGATGATCTTACACTAAATTCTACTATTATAAAATCTTTTTCAACCTGGAAGGTGGCATTAATTCCGGTGATTTTAAGAGAATGGCAAAGGGGAATCAAATGATGGGTTGATTTAACTGCATTAATTCCAGCAATCTGAGCAGTGGTTAATACATTACCCTTTTTTATTTCATTATTTTCTATTAATTTGATAGTTTGGGGTTTTAAATATATTTTACCCCGAGACACAGCCTTTCTTCTAACAACAGGTTTTTCTCCAACCTCTACCATACGTACACCCTCATCTGAGAGGTGTGTGAATTCTTTTTCACTCATCTGGTCACCTTAAAATAATTCTATGGATAATTCTTGGTTAACCAGTATAATAAAATTGACTATCACTTTAAAGATAATTAATCTTAAAATTTTAAAAAAATCAATAATTACTTTTTTTAGGGGAACTGGACAATTTGTTAGTATAATCTAATTAGTAAGGAATTTCCAGTTTTGAATATTTAAAAGCCCGTTTACGAGCGTTACTTTTAAATTCACTTTTTAATTGGGGATCAGACAAGATTTTATCCACAGCTTCGGCAATTGCCACCGGATTTCTAGGTTCCACAATTATCCCCACATCACCTGTAACTATCTCAGGGATACCCCCTACATTTGTTGCAACAATTGGAACACCCGAGGCCAAGGCCTCCAGTAAAACTATTCCAAAGCTTTCTGATGTGGAAGGTAGAACCAGCACATCTGCTTGTGGCATTATTTTTTCTATGTCATCTCGTGCATTTACGAATTTCACGTATTTTAGACCTTCATATTCAACCATGGCTTTGAGTTCTCTTTGCAACGGACCGCTACCAACGATTACCAAGTATGAATCATTTTTAAAAAATTTTTTGGCTTCAATTAAATATTTAACCCCTTTTTGAGCCACCAAGTTTCCCACAAAAAGTATTAATGGTTTTCCTGGTTCAAGATTCAATTCTTCCCTGAATGAACTGTCATTTTGGGGATTGAATTTTTTCAAGTCCACTGCATTCCAAGTAACCTCTATCTTATCCTCCAGGTCTCTTTCTAGTTGTATTACTTCACTTTTAACGGCTTCACTTACTGCAAATATTTGACTGCTATTTCTTAAAATATATCTTATCAGGGGTTTTAGTATTGATTTACGGCTCAGACGAAAAATGTCAGATCCATGGATGGTAAGGACAACCGGAGTTTTTAACAGTTTACCTACTATAACTGCTATTAAACCAGGGGGCATGATATAGTGAGCATGTATCAAGTCAATTTTATATTTTTTAACCATCCTCATTAACTTGAAACTTGCCGTAATAGTGAAAATAGTACCTCTCAGGCCCTTAATATTAGGGGCGAATGCATTTTCTATATGGATGCTCTTTAAGTTGTTTTTAGGAACACTTCCCCCATTTAAATAGGCGTTACTGGTTAACTCACTATGGGGATAGGTGAGAACATATACTTTATCTCCTCTTTTAACCAATTCAAGGGATAAGAGATATGTGTAGGATGAAACACCTCCAATGTGTGGGGGGAAATGTCCAACCATACATATTTTCATTGTTAACACCGCTAAATAGAGTTTAGGATGGTTCCATCCATCCTTACAATAATTACTTCAAAATTAATGGAAAATCTTTTCTCGCATTTATATTTAATGGATTCTGCAATGGAGTTGAAAACCTCTTTTACTAGATCTTTCTCATTTAAAATTTCGATCATATCCTCAGTGGTTTTAGATTCAAATACCTTTTTTATTATATCTTGAGGAGCACCAACCAGTCCAGCATATGCTGCAATTATTTCTGCTCTTCCATCGGCTATGCTATTTTTGGTGTTAAATATTCCTGCTGCAATTTTTACCAGTTTACCAGCATGTCCCATTAAAATGATATTTTTAACACCTTTATGGGCGGCTTCTTTTAACATATACCCTACAAAGTTACTCATCTGCACAATCTGATCTTCTTCTTTAGTTAAAATCTTTAAGGCCAGTTTCTGTCCAATATTACCGGGTACAAAAATTAACTGGTCATACCCCTGGGCCAAAGCTACGTCAATTTGGCAAGTCAGAGATTCCATGTAAGCTTTAGATGACATGGGTCTGGCAATACCGGTAGTTCCAAGAATGGATATGCCTCCTATTATACCCAGGCGGGGATTCATGGTCTTTTTAGCTATTTCCTCTCCGTTAGGTGCACTAATAATTACCTCTAAACCTTGATTTTTTTCTAAAAATAGTTTTAAATTTTCTTCAATTATGGATTGGGGTGTTGGATTGATGGCTGCTTCACCAACAGGTACTTGGAGTCCAGGTTTAGTGATGGTACCCACACCTTTACCTCCTTTTATGATTATCTGTGGTTGGTCAATAATTTTTACCTGGGCACATATTTTCATATTTTTGGTTACATCAGGATCATTATATGATTTTTTTAAAATACATGCTTGCCCTGATTTTTCATCCAAACATTTAAAATTAGCAACATCAATTTTAAGGATACCAACTGGTGTTTTAATATCTACAAAAGAAATAGTTTTATTTTTTATGGCTAAAAAAGCCGCGAGAGATGCAGCCGCAGCCGCAGTCCCTGTGGTTATGCCAAATTCAATCTCCTTATTTGGGGATTTATTAAATCTTTCCATTTTAACTCTAATAATAAATTTTAATTCATATCTTCTTTAAGAGCAGCCATTAGCTCTTCTAATGAAGGAGCACCAACAAATTTTACAACACCATTTATAGCAATTGCTGGAACTGCCATTAAACCATATTCTATGGCTTTTTCACGATCTTGCATAATATCGATTTTTTCAACTTCAATTGAGTCTCCTAAATCTTTTTTAGCTGCGTCCACCACTTCTATGGCCATAGGACAGTATGGGCATGTAGGTGATGTGAATACTTCTACTTTTACTACCATTTTTGTTCCTCCATAATTTTGAACGTCTGAAATTTAAATAGTATTAATACTTAAATTTTACTTATTGGATAAACCTTTTTATAATTTGCACCCATTTATCGGAATACATACTCAATTGTGCCTTGTTCCATAAATTCTCCAATACCTTTACCAAGGGAATAGGCGATTTTTGATGAAAAGCCAGCAAGCATTTCTTCAAAGGATGCGGGGGGTGTTAATGTAACCACATCATAGGGTCCTACAATTCCTCCCATTTTAGCTGCTTCATCCAATGCATAGTTCTTGTTTCCCACTGCATCGATTAATTTATTATTTTTAGCCTGGGTACCCGTGTATATCTTTCCTTCAGCTATACTTTCAACGTATTTCTTGGTTAAATTACGGTTTTCTGCCACGAGGCTGATGAAGTGGTCATAATCTTCATCCACCATTTCTTGGAGCATTTTCCTCTCCTCAGAAGTTAATTCCCTATAATCAGCACCTATATCTTTATATTTTCCACCAGTAATGGCAGTTTGGTTAATTCCAAGTTTTTGGTAGAGGTCAGAAAGATTGGTCAGGCTTAAAATAACTCCAATACTTCCTACTATAGATGATTGACTGGCAATTATCTTATCTGCAGGAGATGCGGCAAGGTATGCTCCTGATGCACCTACATCACTTATCCAAACAACAACTGGTTTTTTACAGTCTTTAACAGCTTCCATTATTTCTTCACTGGCAACTGGACTTCCACCCCCACTATTTATTTCTAAAACGATAGCTTTCACATTTATATCATTTTCAGCATCATGAATAAGTGTTTTTATCGTTTCAGGGTCGACTACTGTTCCCCCTAAAATATCAGAGGAACTATACCCTATTTCGCCCTGGAGGGGTATAACAGCCACTGTACCTCCAAATGAAGTTCCAAAAAAACTACCTATATATGTTAAGAATACAGTAGTAATAAGGGATAATACAATTAATCCACCAATTATAATTACAAGATGTTTAGTATTTTTATTCATGCTATCACATTACTTATCAAATTTTATTGTCAATACTTGGTGTTTCAATAAGTGTATTCTAAAGTATAAATAATTAATCATAATAGGGGTCTATTTAATACTAATTATTCTTATAATTGGGTTGATCTTATTAATCTTAGGATTTTTCCAAAATGGTGATATTTTGGTTGATCATAATGTATTGTTATAAAAAAGGTGATTTGATTTGAATAAAACTGTTCAATCTCCAGGTTCAGCTACTGTAATTAATGCCATATCCACGGGATTTGGTTCAGCATTTGGAATAGGACTTTATGTTACTGCTGAGGTGGAACTGCGATCATCAAAGATTAAATGCACCTCTGATGAGCCAGTTGACACATTACTAATGGATCTGTGTGTGCAGAAGGTCCTGGAAAGATTCAAGGTAGAAACCGGCGTTAGAGTTAAAACTCACTCCACTCTCCCCATGGCTTCGGGTCTTTCCAGCAGTAGTGCAACCTCCAATGCGGTGGTTATGGCCACGAGCTATGCAATTAAGGAAGAATTTGGTTTTAAAGATGATATTAATGACCTTGATCTAGTTAACATGGGAATTGATGCTTCTCTAGAGGCTGGTGTGACCATTACTGGAGCGTTTGACGATGCTACTGCTTCATACTTTGGCGGGCTCACTATAACTGATAATATGAAAAGGAGTATTATTCGCCATGATGTGCTGGAAAAACAAAACATATTAATATATATGCCGGATAAAAAATCACTAACCTCACAATCAGATGTTAATAGAATGAAGCTTCTTTCGCCATGGGTAAAAATTGCCTTTGATGAAGCTTTGAAAGGTAATGTTTTTAATGCTCTAACTTTAAATGGACTTTTATATTGTGCAGCGCTTGGATTTGATCCTAATATTGCTTTAGATGCCTTAAATTCGGGTGCGGTAGCGTCTGGATTGTCAGGTACAGGACCATCCTTTGTAGCCGTGGTTGATGAGGAAAGTTGTCATAAAGTTGAAGAAGCGTGGGATTCTTACCCGGGAAACATTATATTAACCGAGGTAGATAATGAAGGCACAATGGTGATTTAGATTGGATAAATCAGATGCTCTCAGACTTCTTGAAAAATCAAGAAAGGAGATTGACAGGATAGATGAAGAGATCCTGTATCTTATAAGTGAGCGTACATCTCTCGCCAGAGATGTCGCTAATGCCAAAATAGTTTTGGATATGGATATAGAAGATAAAAAACGTGAATATTACATCCAAGAAAAAACTAAAAAAATTGCTGAGATAAATAATATAGAAGAGAAATATCTCAGTAAAGTTATGGAAATATTGACAGATTTAAATAAGAATGAACAAGAAAAAATTTTAAGGAGAAAATAAAATGGGTAACATTAGAACTTCATTTGTAAAGAGAATGGCTAAAGAATTAATCGAGACTCATCCAGGTAGATTCACTGCAGATTTCGATGAAAACAAAATATTAGTACAAGAATATTCAACGGTGAGTACCAAACATTTACGTAACAAAATAGCTGGTTATGTTACAAGGTTAATGAGTCAACGTTCTTAGAACAACTCTCTTAGAATAACTCATTATATGCTATAAATTTTTTATAAATTTAACTTATATAAGGTTGTGAAGGTTAATGGAATTAATAGTGGCCAAATTCGGAGGAACATCCATTGGAAATGGCAAAAAAATAAAAAAAGCAGCTCAAGCTGTGGTTAATGAATACATGAAGGGTAAGAAGGTAGTAGTAGTGGTATCTGCAATCAATAAAACAACCGACGAACTCTTAAACATTGTAGATGAGGCCATGGAAAAGTCTGTAACAGAAAAACAGCTTGCTGAAATTGTTTCAATGGGTGAAATGACTAGCGTGAGGGTAATATCTTCTGCAATCGAATCACTTGGTGTGAAATCCGAATATATTGATCCTTATATGGATAAATGGCCCATAATAACCAACAGCGACCTTTTAAATGCAAAGGTTAATTTTGCAATGACTGAGAAGAATTGCAGAGAATTAATGAAGATGCTCGACCAAGGAATCATACCAGTCATATGTGGATTTTTAGGAAGAGATGAAAATGGTTATATCACCACCCTAGGAAGGGGAGGAAGCGATATAACTGCCTTTTTATTGGGCCACTGTCTTAAAGCCGACGAAGTTATAATTGTAACTGATGTAGGCGGGGTCATGTCCACTGATCCCAACAAGTTGCATACAGCAAAAAAGCTTGAAAAAATATCCGTGGAAGAGATGAGGGATTTGGCAACGCACGGAGCACAGGTACTGCATCCTCATGCCCTAAAATATAAAGATCCTAAAATTAATGCTAAAATAATTGGATACGAGCATGGTGATCTTTCAGCACCTGGAACTGAAATTATAGGGCCATCAAAAAATGAGATGCTGAAAACAACCGCCTTAAATGCTGATCCAATATCTGTGATTGCTGTGGTTGGTGAGGAAATTCTGACCAAAACTGGAATATTAGCCGAACTAGCCCATACTCTTTCTAAAAATGATATAAACATTTATGGAGTGTCAACTGGCCAAAATTCCATCACTTTCTTTGTTAATAGTGAAGAGGCCGAAAAAGCCCACGAAGTATTACACGAAGTGGTGGTGGAAAATGAGAATTTGAGTTCTCTATCACTGGGTATAGAAATATCTATGATAACTGTAACCAGTCCAGATTTTATTGACACTCCAGGGATAATCACTGAAATCACAGGACCTTTATGTAAAGACAATATTAATATTGTGGAAATATCATCAAGTCAAACTTCAGTTGTTATTTTTGTTGATGGAAAAGATGGTAAAAAAGCTTATGAACTTGTAAGGGGTGTCTTAAAATGAAAATAGAAGGAACAACAGTTGCAATGGTTACTCCATTTACACAAGATGATGGAGTGGATGAAGCAGGGATGCGACAGAACATAAATTATTTGATAGAAAACGGTGTAAATGGATTGTTAGCTGCCGGAACTACGGGGGAGTCTGCTACCATAACTCACGACGAACAGAAAAAGATGATCGACATCTTAATAGATGAAGTGGGTGGTAGAGTCATAACTGTAGCTGGAGCTGGAAGTAACTCATCTAAAGAAGCACTGGATCTGGTTAAATATGCTGAAAAAGCAGGAGCCGATGCTGCGTTAGTTATTACTCCTTATTATAATAAACCACAGCCGCATGGGCTTTATGAGCACTATAAAATGCTTGCAAACTCAACTGAAATTCCTATAATAATTTACAATGTACCCTCACGTACTGGTACTGATATAGATGTGGAAACTATTGGCCAAATTGCTCAAATGGATAATTTTGTGGCTATTAAAGAGGCCAGCCCTGATCTGGACAAAGTATCCATGATCATGAAAAAGCTCCAAGAAATTGGACGTGAAGACGATTTTCGTGTAATTAGTGGAAACGATAATCTCACACTGCCTATGATATCCATGGGAGCAAAAGGAGTTATAAGTGTAGTTGCCAACGTTGACCCGGCTCGGATGAGTGCTATGGTACAATCAGCTTTGGAAGGAGATTTCCAAAGAGCTATGGATATCCATTATGAGATATATGATCTTATGAAAGTACTATTTATTGAAAGCAACCCAGTACCTGCCAAAGAATCATTAAACATGATTGGAAGACCAGCAGGTCATGTTAGAATGCCCCTTGCTCCTTTAAAGGATCAAGATAAAGAAGAACTAAAGAAGGTTCTTCAAAAACTTTCACTACTCTAATCTTGGGATATGAGGGTAGTTTACAATATTCCGATTTATTTTGACTTTAATCTCGCAAATCTTGGTCTTAATAAATCTCTACTAATTTTATTCACTTTTTTATAATTATTATAAATGGAGAATGGTAAAATGATAAAAGTGGCTGTAACAGGTGCATGTGGAAGAATGGGGTCCAAAATAATTAAGACCATCTTAGAACAGAAAGATATGGAAATAGTAGCTGCAATAGAAGCTCCAAATACTCCTTTAGAGGGAAAAGACGTGGGAGAATTAATAGGCATTGGCACTTTAGATGTGCCAGTCAATGGTTCCCAGAATTTGGGTCCGGTTTTAAAGGAAAGTAAGGCAGATATCCTTGTTGATTTTACCATAGCTGATGCAGCAGTTGAAACCATAAAAACTACTGCGTCAAACAACGTAAATCTAGTGGTAGGAACCACAGGATTTTCAGACCAACAGCTGGCTGAAATTCAGGCCGCTGTAACCAACAATAATATCAAGGCAGTTATAGCACCTAACATGGCCGTGGGAGTAAATGTTTTCTTTAAAATATTAGAGGATTTAGCTCCTATTTTAAGTGACTACGATGTGGAAATCATTGAAGCCCACCACAAATACAAGGCAGATGCACCGTCAGGAACAGCAGTCAGAGCATCAGAGATAATAGCCCAACAATTAGACAGGGATGTTAATGATGTTGGAGTTTATGGGAGATCTGGAATGGTCGGAGCCCGAAAACCTGAAGAAATCGGTGTGCATGCAGTTAGAGGTGGAGATATTGTGGGTGATCATCTGGTACTATTTGCCGGTGATGGTGAGAGATTAGAGATTGTCCATCGGGCTCATAGCAGACAGGCATTTGTCAGTGGTGTTATAAAGGCTTTAAGATTTATTAAAGATGCAGATTCGGGAAAAATAAGTGATATGGCAGATGTATTGGGGTTTAAATAATAAAATGATAAAGGGATGTATTAATTAAAAAATTATTAAGTAGTAATAATCTTTAAGTGGTGAGATTTAATAAATTATTAAAAATAATAGAACAGGTGATAAAATGGTAAACGTGGGTATTCTTGGAGCAACTGGAATGGTAGGACAAAGATTCATACAACTATTGGCAGATCATCCTAAATTTGAGATAACTGCCTTAACTGCCTCAAAAAGATCAGCAGGAAAAAGATATGAAGATGCAGTAACCTGGCATTTAGACACTAAAATACCAGATGTGGTAAAAGACACAATAGTAGTGGATACTGATCCTGCTGAGGTAAAAGATGTGGACATAGTATTTTCTGCCCTACCCGCAGATACAGCAGCTATTGTTGAACCAAAATTTGCCGAATCCTGTGTAGTTGCCTCCAATGCTAGTGCCATGAGGATGGAACCTGATGTTCCGTTGGTAATCCCTGAGGTGAACCCAGAGCATCTGGATTTGATTGAAATTCAACAGAAAAACAGGGGATGGGATGGTTTTATTGTAACTAATCCGAACTGTTCAACCATAGCCTTAACCATAACCTTAAAACCATTGTATGACCGTTTTGACATAAAAAGGGTATATGTATCAACTATGCAAGCTGTATCTGGTGCAGGATACAACGGAGTGCCATCTATGGCCATAATTGACAATCTGGTCCCATATATTGGTGAGGAAGAGGAAAAAATGGAATCTGAAACTCTGCATCTTCTGGGAGATATCGATGAAGGTGTGGTTACTCCTGCCTCTTTTGGGGTGAGTACTTCCTGTCACCGGGTTTCAGTTTTGGATGGGCACACTGAAGCAGTTTTCATAGAATTTGAGGATGATTTTGATGTGGATGATGTTAAAAAATCATTCAACAACTTTAAAGGACTGCCTCAAAAACTGGAGTTATACTCTGCTCCCCCACAGCCAGTTGTAATAAGGGAGGAAGATGACCGGCCGCAACCACGAATGGATAGAAATGAAGGAAACGGAATGTCAGTTGTAGTTGGCAGAGTTAGAAAAGATCCAGTATTTGAACAAAACCTGAAATACATATTGGTTGGACATAATACTGTAAGAGGTGCTGCAGGAGCATCTATACTTAACGCAGAGTTAATAAATGAGATATTGTGAACTTTAAGGTAGAGTATTTAATCTTTGCTCTACTAATTCTTACTTTTTTTGGGTTTTAACTTTTTATTATTTAACAAAATCCATATTATATTTTTTTATTTAAAAGAGACCATTAAAAAACTTTTATTGAAAGTTTAAATGAATGGATTATAAAAGTTATATATTATTATAAATTTAAAACAGTGGATTATAAAAGTTAAAACCAATTTTTAAAAAGAGAGTGGAAATAAATGTTAAACAATTTGACCCTGACTTTGACCGAGCTTGATGTTTCCATTTTCTATTTAATTAATGTGCAGATACATAACCATTTTCTTGATGTGATAATGCCGGTCATTACTATTGCTGGTACCCAGATATTTTGGGTGTTAATATGTATTTACTTATTTATTTTCAGAGGCGAAAAAGGGAGAAATACTGCTTTACTAATTATTATAGCTTTGATTTTAGGTTACGTTATAACTGAACTTTTGAAGATGGGCTTTGCCCGGCCTCGACCCTACACAGTGCTGGATGAAATACGATTTTTCATCTTTATAGGAGGATATTCCTTACCTTCTGGACATTCTGCAGCATCATTTATTGGATGCACTATTATTGGACTGAAATATGGCTATCTAATCCCATTGTTACTATTTGCATTTCTGGTTGGATTTTCCAGAATATACATAGGAGTCCATTACCCCTTTGATGTAGTGATCGGTGCAGTAATTGGAATACTATGTTCATTATTGGTCTTGAGATATGAGGATAACATTTTAAGGATGAAAGATAAATTAATTAACAAAGTGAGTTAGAATACAGTTTCCAAATTTATAGTAGGTAACTTTTAGTTTCCAGATATGATATGCAATGTTAAATTTTAGTTTCCAAGTAGGCATGAGTGTGATACAATGCAGTTTCTAAAGGATAAAGAAAAGGAGCAGTTGAAGGAGTTAGTTAAAGCATGTCTCCTGGAGATAAGCAAACTAAAAATGGATCTTAAAAAATGCAAGGAAGGCTCGGATGAGGTAGGGGAAATTGAAGATCCAGAAATGATAGGAAAATTTAAAGACACTCAACTCGAACTTGAGAGGAAAGAAGTGGAAATAATTGGATTACAGGAAAAACTGCAGATCAAAGAATCACACATTTCGGACCTGAAAGCAAAACTGGACAAAGAAAGAGATATTGCAAAATCTCTAGAAGATAAAGGAACTTTTATTAAAAAAACAGTTGAAGATAAAGATTCACATATTAAACAGTTAAAAGAAGACTTTGAACGGGATATGGAAGATAAAAATCAGGTTATAGCCAAGGTTAGAGAGGACTTAGAAATTCAAATCAAAAATCTCAAAGAAAAATTCCAAAACAAAATTGAGGCTAAGGATTCAGAGATTAAAAACGTTAAACAAAAATTAAAAGAGAAAGAAAAGGAATTATCGGGACTCATGGAAGAGATTGAACAGAAAAACTCTAGGGTTTATGATCTGGAAAGACGCTCTGAAAATATTGATGAACTGAAAAATCTCCTTGAGAAAAAAGAACTTCAAATCAACAAATTACAAAAAGAACTGGAAGACTCTGAAAGTGAAGATAAGGGTGAAACTGTAGCTAAACTTGAATCTAAACTGGTTGGATTTAATGATAAGATAAATAAGTTGGAAAAGGAATTATCGGGGTTTAATAAAGAACTTAAAAATAAAAATTCAAAAATCACCATCCTTAAAAAGGACTTACTTCAAAAAGAAAATGAAATAACCAGTTTAAAAGAGAATTTAGACGAAAAAGAAAAACAATTAAAGAATATACCTGTAGAAAAAGTACCTACGCTTGTTAATACCGAATCTGATGATCTGAAAGAATTGGAAGAGATTAAGAAGTATTTCGAATTATTAACTGCTAAACCAAAAAAAGATCTAACCTCCTTCCAGTCGCAAGTCTACCAACTTCTACCCTTTGAAGAGGGATCCACCAAAGATCTCCACTCCCAAATTACCCAGATAGCCTTTAAAGAGTTATCCTACGATAATTTCAACTTTATTTTAAAGAATTTGGAACGAAAAGACTATATTAAATCTTATAAAAAGAATGAGGAATTATTCTGGAAGAAACAGAAGAAATAATTGTAATATTTTCAAGGATATTAAATTGATCTATACTATTTTTGATAATTACTGTATTAAGCTGTTATCATTTTATAATTATTATTTTGATTTCGTATTCAATTCTGTAAAGATTATAGGTCAGCAAAGGCCCTTACTGGAGAACTTTCTGTCTCAAGAAGTAGGGGAATGATATAAATTTTAAACTGATCATGGTAGATTTTATCTAGATTGGTTAGGTTTTCCAATATCCAAATATCATGGGATAAGAGAGTTTTGTGATTGGATGTATCACCAAAAGGATCAACACTGGGGGCATCAATCCCAATGCCTTTAACACACAGTTCTACAAGATAATTCGCACATTTTGAGGATAAATAGGGATTTTTAATGAAGTATTCATCTTTTCCCCATTTACTTGACCACCCAGTCCTGAAAATAATAACCTTTTCGTCATTTAAGAATTTTAAGTGTTTTACTTTTATCTTCTTACTATCAACATCGATGATTCTGGCTTTTTGAATTAGTTCATTGAGTTTCAAGTCTGAAATTTTCCTTCCACCTTTTTGGAAGTGGTAGGGTGCATCCAGATGGGTGCCCATATGCATGTTTCCTTGGAATTTATAGAGGGAATATTCATCCATGTGGTGATTTTTAATCTCTCCAATTTTAACTGGTGGGTCGCCTGGATATACTGGCATTTTATTATACAATTTGTGGGTTAAGTCAATCATTCTCATCACGGTTCTATTTATATACTATTAAATAATTGAACTATGTATTATAAACATTATATTTATCAATTAATCAGTGTTTTTCTTCAAATAAATAATTTATAATCCTTTCAGCTTACTTTAAGAGGGTGTGGGGTTACTCCTTTTTTTATGAACTATATAAAATAATCTACCCAAAACTATTTATAGAACCTCTAACCCATCGATAAATTACAAACAAGAGAGGTGAAATAGATGGCACAACAATTTGGTGCTGGCCAAGGCCAACCAATTTTAGTATTACCAGAAGGTACAAGTAGATTATTAGGAAGAGATGCCCAAAGAATGAATATAATGGCTGGAAAAGTTCTAGCTGAAACAGTAAGAACAACTTTAGGTCCGAAAGGAATGGACAAGATGTTAGTAGACTCCCTAGGTGACATAGTAGTCACAAATGACGGAGTAACCATTCTAAAGGAAATGGACATTGAACACCCTGCAGCTAAGATGTTAGTAGAAGTGGCTAAAACCCAAGAAGATGAAGTAGGGGATGGAACCACAACTGCAGTAATCATTGCTGGAGAATTACTCAAAAAAGCAGAAAACTTACTGGACCAGGACATACACCCAACCATCGTTGCAATGGGTTACAGACAAGCCGCTGAAAAAGCACAAGAAATCTTAAATTCAATCGCAATTGAAGCAGATGATAAAGACACCCTCATAAAAGTAGCAATGACTGCAATGACTGGTAAAGGAACTGAAAAAGCAAGAAGACCACTAGCAGAACTAGTAGTAGATGCTGTAAAACAGGTACAGGAAAACGGCGACGTTGACACAGATCACATTAAAATCGAGAAAAAAGACGGCGCAGTAGTAGACGAATCAACCCTAGTCCAAGGTGTAATAATTGACAAAGAAAGAGTACACCCTGGAATGCCTAAAAAAGTAGATAATGCCAAAATCGCACTCTTAAACTCTGCAATCGAAGTAAAAGAAACTGAAGTAGATGCAGAAATCAGAATCACTGACCCAACACAGATGCAAGCATTCATTGAACAAGAAGAACAAATGATCAAAGACATGGTCACCAAAATCGTAGACAGCGGAGCACAAGTTCTATTCTGTCAAAAAGGAATAGACGACCTAGCACAGCACTACCTAGCTAAAGCAGATGTAATGGCTGTTAGGAGAGTTAAAAAATCAGACATAGACAAACTATCCAAAGCAACCGGTGCTAAAGTAGTAAGCAATATCGAAGATTTATCTGCCGCAGACATTGGAGAAGCAGGATTAGTTTCTGAGAAGAGAATTTCTGGCGAAGAAATGATTTTCGTAGAAGACTGCAAAGAAGCAAAAGCAGTAACCCTACTAGTTAGAGGATCCACTAACCACGTGGTAGACGAGATTGAAAGAGCAGTTGACGATGCAATTGGTGTGGTCGCAGCTACCGTAGAAGATGGAAAAGTAGTAGCTGGTGGAGGAGCACCTGAAATAGAACTGGCCAAAAAACTCAAAGATTACGCTGAATCCATAAGTGGAAGAGAACAATTAGCAGTAACTGCATTTGCAGAAGCATTGGAAGTTGTTCCAAAAACCTTAGCTGAAAACGCAGGATTGGACAGTATTGATTCTCTGGTGGATTTAAGAGCAGCACACGAAACCTCCTCATACATGGGATTAAACGTGTTTGAAGGTGATGTTGCTGACATGTACGAGGCTGGTGTAATTGAACCTCACAGGGTTAAAAAACAGGCTATACAATCTGCTGCCGAAGCTGCCGAAATGATTCTAAGAATTGACGATGTAATTGCATCTAGCGGCACTGGAGGACAACCTGACATGGAAGGAATGGAAGGTATGGGTGGAATGCCGGGTGGAATGCCACCAATGATGTAAGATAAAGGTTAAAAAACCTTTACTTTTTTATTTTTTAATTTAAAATCTAAAACGAATCTAAAAAAATATAATTCTTGATGTATTCTACATCAAAAATCAACTAGTTGAATATTATTCTATTTGTACTTTAGCTACATCTTTTTCGGCTTTAGGGAGTGTAATTGTTAGTGTACAGTCTTTTAATTTGGCAGAAACTTCCTTAATTTTTATATCACTTGACAAATTTATTGAACGTTTGGTTTCACCATAACTTCTCTCTTTTTGTATGAATTTTGCACCTTCAATATCAACATCTTCTTTGAATTTTGTGGCGATTTCTACAATATTTCTGGAGATACCAATATCAAGATCTTCTTTTTTTACTTTAGGAAGGTCGGCTATGATTATTATAGTTTCATTGGTTTCTAAAACATCAATCAATGGTTTTTTGATTTTTGAACCTTTATACTCTTTTGCATAATCGGCTATAGTTTCGTTAATTTCCCCTGTTCTTTGTTGGAAACCTTTTACAATATCATTTAATAATTTTTCTGGAGGAGTCATACCTTCTGCTTCACTCTCTTCTTCTAGTTTATTTTTTTGTTCAACAGCCTCTTTTTTGATTTCACCAGTTGTTTCTTTTATTTTTTCTTTCTTTTTTGAAGCCTCTTCTTTTATCTCTTCTATATTTTCACTTACATCTTCCTTTTTTTTGCTGATGTCTTCTTTGACGTTACCTGTTGTTTCTTTTATTTTTTCTTTCTTTTTTGAAGCTTCTTCTTTCATTTTTTCCATCTTTTTTTTCATTTCATCTTTTGATTCAACTATTTCCTCATTAACCATAACTTATCCCCCCAATTATACCTTGGAATATCTATTAAAATGGGTCATAAAATTAGTCTCTTGATGTCGATTTTATTCAATATTGGCTTTTATTATTCTTTTTCTTCCTTAATTTTACCTTTCATTTTACCTTTCATTTTACCTTCAGTTTCTTTAACTTTGCCTTTTAATTCTCCTTCCATTTCTTTTGCTTTACCTTTTACTTCTCCTTTTTTTTCTTTAATTTTCCCTTTTAAATCTCCCATATTCATCATCTCTCCTTTTTAACTTTTTTTATCTAAAAAAATCATCACTCATTATATCTACAATTATTTCTTAGCTAAAAGCAGGCCTTTAATCAATACTTTGTCTCCAATGGTCTTGATCATTTCATAACTTACAATTTTCTCATCGCCTAACCCTATTTTGGCAGATATACCTGCTTCTTTTAGTATAATAGATTCGATCCTGTTATCTTCAAAGTTCCAATTGATATCCTCCACTATACCTACCTGATCACCAGATTCATCTATAACTTCTTTACCAATCACAGCCTCAACTACTTTCATAGATTCATACCTCCACATCATTCTTTAAATACCTAATTATTACTGCTTATTTTTTAGTATAACTATGTTTTAAGCACTTAATATAATGAACGATTATTTTAAAAAAAGAAATAGGTATCAATTAAATTCTGCTATACAACCAATTATCTATTTAATATGATAGAATGAGAATATAAATTGAAAATTATTACATTATTCAGAGATTAATTTGATTATTTTATCTGAAATATAATTTAACTAGGAGAAACAGTTCCAAATTCCATATTATAAAAATAAAAAAACAGTGAAAATTTTTATCATGTCATTAGTTAATGTATATAATTAACATATAATGTATTGATATGAGTGTAACACAACATTTTTGGTTGTGTAATTATTGATGAATACAAATATTTTGTAAAACAAATTATTTTAGTGGGAATAACCAGTATACTGGTAAGTTTGAGTCCCCTTATTTTGCTGCCAATCATCTCCAAAAGCTTGGGAGCAGCAAACTATGGTATTTGGATACAGTTTAATAATACCATTACTTTAATCCCGGCAATTGCTGCTTTGGGCCTTCCTTATACCATGGTACGATTTTTATCAGCATCCCAAAACCCGGAGGAGATAAAAGAAACATTTTATACCATAGCTTTCCTGGTGATAATGGGTTGTCTATTTGTGGCAGTACTACTCCTAATATTTTACCAGCCCATAGCAGACGTATTATTTCAGGGAAATTTTATAGTATCCCTGGTACTGCCAGTATGCATATTTATCGCAGGATTAATTCTGTTATCATTTGATTTTTTTAGAACATTTAATCAGATGAAATCTTATTCCTTTTTCACATTTTTAAATGCATATCTAATAATTATTATTGTTTCATTTTCATTATTTTTAGGTTACGGCATCACAGGAGCAGTATTTGGATTTTTAATAGCTCAAATCATCATTTTTGCTGCAATGTATCTACTTATCATCTCCAAGATAGGTTTCACTTTACCAAAATTTCATAATATTAGAGCTTATTTAAATTTTGGTTTGCCTACCATACCCAGTAATATATCTTTTTGGATACTGGATATAACTGATCGGTATCTCATTGGACTTCTTCTTGGATTGTCATTTGTAGGATACTACTCTGGGGGATACTTACTGGGAAGCATTATATCCATACTATTATCTCCATTTTATACGGTTTTACTGCCTATACTTTCCCAGTATTATGCCCAAAATAATGTGAGAAGGATTAAATCATTAATTAACCATTCTATTAAATTTTTTTTAATAATGGCCATACCGTCAGTGTTTATACTGACCATACTATCTAAACCTCTCCTCCTACTTTTATCCACTCCCAATATGGCCCTTAATGGTTATCTTATAACGCCTATAGTGGCTGTAGGAGGATTGTTCTTTGGACTTTATGGTATCATAAGTCAGATAATATTTTTGGAGAGGAAAACTCAGATAACTGGGAATATATGGTTGATTTCTATTGTCCTTAATTTAGTAATGGATCTTACATTTGGTTTTTATTTTGGAATAATTGGAATAGCAGTTACCACTCTCTTAGTGTATTTATTTGCTTTTATTGTCACCCTACACTATTCTTTTAAATTTTTAAGGTGCAATTTTTACTTTGGATTTATTTCTAAAACTATTGTGGCATCAATATTGATGTCAGGGTTATTGGTAATTCTAAATCCAATTGGGCCATTAAATATTCTTTTCGGAGTAGTTTTATCATTTTTAGTTTATGTGGTTCTATTATGGTTATTAGGAGGTATTCGTCGGGAAGAATTACTACTTTTTAAGGATATTTTAAGGGATGTACTAGAAAGGTTAACCCGGCCTATTTTAGGATTTAAAAATAATTAAAAGTTGATATTCACTTTTTTAATATTTTGATTGGAAAATTATTTTTAGCATCTGGTAAAAATAATATTAAAAACAGGTAAGTGGTAAAAATATGTTAATGGATGTAAACCCCCAAGAAGCTTTAAATATAATAGAAGAAAATTGTAATAATTCTAATTTTATTGTACTGGATGTTAGAACTCCTGCAGAATTTAATGAAGACCATATAAAAGGAGCAGTGCTCCTGGATTATTATTCAGCTAATTTTAAAGATGAATTGGAAAAACTGAACAAGGATAATTTTTATTTAATTTATTGTAGAAGTGGGGTTAGAAGTAAGAGTGCCATGGATTTGATGAGTATTATGGGCTTTAAAGAGATTTATAATCTTTTAGGAGGAATAATGAGATGGAAAACAATGGGTTTGCCTACAGTAATTCCTTAATCTTATAATACACTATTATCTTTTAAATGGATGAAAAATTAAAAATTAATTTTATTTTACTTAAATTATTTCATAAATGATTTTATATTCAATTAATTAAAAAAATAAAGAGTAAATTGATTCAACCGTTTCCTGAGTTTTCAGGCTTTTTTATCATTTCATCTACTCTTTCTTCACCTAAAACAGTTATTAAACGATTTTTAAGTGATGGGTTCGAATTGACCAATTCAATTAATTGATTTTGTAGAGAATCTAACTTCTGGGTACTGGTGGTTAATTGTGTTTCAAGTGAATTGGCAGTTTTTATTGCTTCTTCTACTCCACCGGTTTGCATTTTTCCGATTATTTGTTGATAAAGTCCCATTATCTTTTTAGATTCCTGGAATTGTTCTATTCTTATCTTGGCAAATTTTTTGGTTGCATTATCCGGAGCAATTTTCATCATTTCCTGGGTACTATTAATAGCTTGATCTGTGAAGTTGATAGAGTCATTGATATAGTTGATATTAGTTTTAGATGATTCATTTTCCATATTGATTTGTGTAAAAGATGATCTAGCATCTAACCATAAACCATCTGATTTTTTAAGATAATTGTTATAATTACTAGATTGATGCTCCTGGTATGTAAAATATCCTCCTACACCTATAATTACAACCAGGGCCACGATAATTAGGGCAATATATTTCTTATCCAAATAAAAACCTCCTTATTTCTATTTTTTAGAGATAGAACATTAATGTGTTAATTAAATATATTGCTTTGGGTTTAAAATTTGATCTAATTTATAGGTAGTCATAGTTTTTGAATTATTTTTCAATATATTTTTTATTCAGTGGCTTGGGGATAATTATCATAAAAAATTAGTATAATAATAATTCATATATTAATAGGGGGATTATTTTTGGAACAATATGTGGAAATTTTGATAATAATTGGAGCAATCTTAGTTTTAGTAACTGCAATATTTGCCTGGAAAGTGCAAAGCCTTAATATGCGCAGCCGTCATAAAGTACAGGCTTTGGGACTCATAGGATTAACGGCAGTGGCATTAATTGCCATAATTGTGAGTATAGGGTTTTCAGAAAAAATGGAAGGCTTAATTGGAGTGGCAAGTGCTGCGGTTGGTGGAATTGCTGGTTTTATAGGTCACCGAATGGGGACACCGAACCGGACTGTAATGTTCCCACTTGAAGATCAGTTGAATAGTGTGGGTAAAACTTTAGAATTTACAGTAGCAGGTATTAGTACTGCTAATTATAATTTGAATTACACTATGATTAATGGACCAGCTAGTGCCAATCTTGATTCTTTAAGTGGTAAATTTTCTTGGACTCCTACAGAAGAAGACGATAAAGAATACAATGTAACTTTTACAGTAAATGACAGTATGGGTGGATCAGATTCTAGAGCCATAAAAATTACAGTTCAATAATGTAGGTTAATTAGAGAAGAAAAATTTTATTCAAAATAAAAAAAGAAATAATATAAATTAAACCCTAAGAATCCTTAATTCTCAAGGTTAACCTATTTTTTAAAGTGACAGAATATGAACTGCAGCAGTTCCACCAGTTCCACCAATATTGTGGGTCATACCGGTTTCTAGACCTTCAATCTGTCTTTTACCAGCCTCACCACGAAGTTGCCATACAATTTCAGCTGTCTGGGCAATACCAGTTGCACCAAGTGGGTGACCCCTTGCTTTAAGTCCACCTGATGGATTTACAGGTATTTTACCATCGATTTCAGTCATTCCCTCTTCAACAGCAATTCCTGCTTTTCCTTTTTCTACAAAACCCAGATCTTCTATTGCCAAAAGTCCATTTATACTGAAACAGTCGTGTACTTCAACTGCACCAATATTTTTTGGCTCCATTTTAGCCATTTTATAGGCTGTTTGGACTGCATTTACCGTGGCATCAATAGTGGTTAAACTTTTTCTATCATGTAAGGCAAGGGTACCAGAAGCCTGGGCCGAAGCCTTAACATAAACTGGTGTATCTGTATACTTTTTAGCATCCTCTGCTGGACATAAAATTACAGCAGCTGCACCATCAGATACTGGTGAACAATCCAATAATCTTAAAGGATCGGCCACCATAGTCGAGTTAAGTACCTGGTCTACAGTTATCTCCATTGGAAATTGTGCCCGGGGATTGTTTGATGCATTTTTGTGATTTATTACAGAAAACATGGCTAATTGTTCACGAGTAGTCCCGTACTCGTACATATGGCGCCGTGCCATCATAGCATATAGTGAAGGGAATGTTACTCCCTGTTGGGCTTCCCATTCCTGATCTGAGGCACTGGCTATCATTGGTGTTGGGTCAACAACATCGGTCATCTTTTCCACACCAGCTGAAATTACAATGTCGTGGTAGCCGGAAGCTACTGCCATAATACCGTTCCTTAATGCTAATCCACCTGAGGCACAGGCTGCTTCTACTCTAGCACAGGGAATTGGTGTTAGGCCGGCATGGTCAGCTATCAAAGAAGCAATATGTTCCTGCCCGACAAACAGCCCTGCAGACATGTTTCCTACATACATCGCCTCCAAATCTGCTCCTTCTATGTTTGCATCCTGGATTGCTCCTAGTCCTGCATCAGTTATCATATCTCTAAATGATGTGTCCCACAATTCTCCGAACTTGGTTTGTGCTACTCCTATAATTGCAACATCTCTCAAATTAATCGCCCCCTAGGCCATCCTTAATTTTCCTTTATATTTAGCATAAACTGCGTAGTCAACGTAAGATTTTCTCTCAATCATATCTGCTACTTTTGGTGCAGCTTCTCTCTGTTTTTCGATCTTATCAGTTACCTCTATGCTGAAAGCGTCACTTCCAGCACCAGAACCGTAACTTACAACAAGTATCTTATCACCAGGATTAGCAATGTCCAGTATGGCGGCCAGTCCAAGTGGAGTGGCTCCAGAGTATGTATTCCCAATTACTGGTGTTAAAAGTCCGGTTTTTGCCTGTTCATTGTTAAATCCTAATTTTTTAGCTGCCCTTAAATAGAACTTTCCATTGGGTTGGTGGAAGACCACGTGGTCAAAGTCAGAGGCATCTTTATTTAAGCGTTCCAACAATCCTTTGGCTGCAGATAATACATGTTTGAAGTATGCTGGCTCTCCTGTGAACCGTCCACCGTGCCGTGGATAGGGTTGACCCTCCCTTCTATAAAAATCAGGTGTGTCAGTGGTGTAACTGTATGTTTCTTCAAAGTTGGCTATTGTATCTTTTTTACCGATAACATAGGCTGCTCCACCGGCTGATGCTGTGTATTCTAGTGCATCACCAGGTGCACCCTGGGCTGTGTCTGATCCAACTGCCAACCCATATTCAATCATTCCTGAGTCAACCAGTCCCATACAAATCTGCATACCTGCAGTTCCGGCTTTACATGCAAATTCCAAATCAGCTGCAGTCATATCTGGTGCTGCCTCCACTGCCTCTGCAACGATGGTTGAGGTTGGTTTTACAGCATAAGGATGGGATTCTGAACCGACATAAACGGCCCCAATTTTTTGGGGGTCTATCGTAGCCCTTTTAAGGGCGTTTCTTGCAGCTTCCACTGATATGGTTGCTGTATCCTCATCGGGACCTGGTACTGATTTTTCATTTACTACTAGTCCTCTTGAAATTGCCTTAGGGTTGTCTCCCCATACTCGGGCTATTTCTTCAACTTTAATTCTGTATGAAGGTATATAAACTCCATATCCTACAATTCCTGACATTCAATATCACGACCAAAATCATTAATTTGTGTAACAATTTTAAGCAGAATTTTTTACCACTTGAAACTGTAATTATATTCTAATTCGTCTTTTATTTATGAAATCTAAAAATTCAATAAAAAATTTAGTGGTTTAATATTCTTAAAACAAACTTATAAACTTTGTTATGGGAATTGTAATAAATTTCCCTTAAACGGTTAAATTCAAGGTAATAATATCCATATTCTCCATAGATAAATGGATACACTAATCTATACCTTTTCGTGTAGTTTATATGCTATGAATTTCTTAAATCTATATACAACCTCTACTAATATTAAATATCTTAATAAATATTTATCAAGGATTTAAATAAGATAATAAGTGTATAAATTGGGGTAATTTACACGTGGCAGAAGAAAGGAGATTTAACATGAATATAAAAGAACTATCCATAGACACTAAATCAATATTAATTGGCAGTGCAATATCCATAGTCCTGATACTGGTCAATGCTCCCTTGTTAGCATGGTTTTTTGGACCGGTGGTAGGTGCATTTTTGTCAAACTTTTTTAAAAGAGAATTTAATGTTAAATACTCATTAATGATTGGATTAGTTATTGGAGTGGTATTTATGTTATTTTATCTCATATATTCCATAGCAGTTCATGGTGGACAAGTTAGTCTTCCCAACTGGAACAGTATTCTGTTACTTACAGAAGCAGTATTAATAAGAATAATAGCAGCTGTTATATACGGTTTAGTAGGTGGATTGATAGCATATGTATCCCTTAGAATATTTAATACTAATAAAAAATCAGGTAGTAGTTAATTAATCTAATAAACGATTGGATAGTCACTAATAAGCTTAATAATATTTTTTTTAACTATTGGTGGGATGTCCAACCGGTATTAGATATAGTACTTCCTGATCGGAGGGTAATTTCAAGATTTTCTGTGCGTCTTTGTTGGAAAATCCGCCAATTAACACCATACCCAGATCCAGTGCCTGGGCTTGCAGGTAAAGATTTTGACCGGCGTGACCTGCTTCCATATGGACAAATTGAATACCACGATCCCCATATCTGTTCTGGGTGCGGGAGTACACTCCGGTGATTATGATTATGGCAGGGGCATTTGCAATACCACCCTGTCCATAAGCTGTACTTGAAAGGTTTACTCGTAGATCACCTTTCATTATATATTCTAATTGGTTTTTAAGGGGATTATAATGGTATAATCCACTTTCCAGACCATTTACTCCATTAGTTCCGGTAAGAATATAAATCTCCAATGGATAGGTTGCTCCGGCAGAGGGAACTGTTCTAATGTTTTTTTCTTTGTCAGTGATTCCCTGGGCTGCCCATAAAAGCTGTGAAATATCTTTTAAAGTTAAAGATTTATTCTGGTAAGTGCTAATTGATTTCCTTTTATTTATGGCATCCTCCACTGATATGTTTCCAGTTGTTTCTGGTGTGGGAAGTACAATTACACCTTTAATTGGTTGGATATTTTCAACTGGTTGGCC
This sequence comes from Methanobacterium sp. BRmetb2, assembly GCA_003491285.1. Classification (NCBI taxonomy): domain Archaea; kingdom Methanobacteriati; phylum Methanobacteriota; class Methanobacteria; order Methanobacteriales; family Methanobacteriaceae; genus Methanobacterium; species Methanobacterium sp. BRmetb2. The sequence continues at coordinate 359,340 of CP022705.1, read as the reverse complement.
TTGGATCAGGAAAAAAATAGCTACTAGAAATCCGATTAATACAATTAATTGCAGTAATTTTATAATTTTTGACATTGAAAACCACTTTATTTTGTAAGAATTTAGGGTTATATAAACCTTTATGAATAAATTCCAGGTCTTTTTGTTATTGGATCTTTTTATAAGTTTAAAATGGCCTGGTTCCAAACATGTTGATAAATTTGAATTAAATAAAACACCATTATTATTATATTTAATAAATATATTTTATTATACAATTTTAATTTACCTATATTGCATATGTTTTAATGAATTATAATACACTAAATAAAGAGTTATAAAAGGAATTATAAAGATGACCAGTTTAGATTTTTATGGTGGAGTTGACGAGATTGGTGGAAACAAAATATTAACCAGTTTTCAGGATACTTCCCTTTTTCTTGATTTTGGGATGAGCTTTTCTCAAGCTAACAAATACTTTGCAGAATTTTTACAGCCCCGAAAAGCCAACGGCATATTAGATTTTATTGAATTCGGATTACTCCCTGAGATAAAGGGGATATACAGGGAGGATTACCTCAAACATTCTGGCCTGCACAGTACAGATAAACCTTCTGTTGATGGAGTATTATTAAGCCATGCCCACATGGATCACTCTGCTTATGTACATCATTTAAGAGAAGATATTCCCATATTCCTAACTGAACAGTCTTACCTCATTATGAAAGTCCTGGAGAAGACCACTAGTGTTTCATTTACGGATTTAATCACTTTAAAGAAAGATTTCCAGTTTATACCTAAAAAAAGAGGTGAAGGATATAAAAGACTTCAAGGGGACCTGGCACGGGTTAAAAGGAATATAAATGTAATGAAACCCTACAAGAATTATGATTTAGGGGATTTTTCAGTTAAAAGCGTTCCAGTGGATCATTCTCTTCCAGGTGCAACTGGATTTATACTGGAAAATGAGAATGATGCAATCATATATACTGGAGATTTAAGATTTCATGGAAAGAGGCCAGAATTAACAAAAAAATTTGTTAAAGAGGCAAAAAAGGCCGATCCTACGGTCATGCTTTCAGAAGGGACACGAATTGCAGAAACTACTAGTGTAACTGAAGAGGACATAAAAAACAATGCCACAGAACTTATATCCAGTTATAATGGACTAGTGGTTATAAACTATCCTATAAGGGATTTGGATCGGCTTTTAACTTTTTATGAGGTGGCCTGTAATGTTGATCGTAAACTGGTTGTAAATTTGAAACAGGCCTACATGCTGAACCTTTTCTATGGTAGTGATTACCCTAAAATTGATGATGTGGTAGTATACACTCCCCGTAAAGGTTGGGGCTTACTTGGAGATGAATCATTTGCCTGTTTTGGTGAAGAATGGACATGTGCCCTGGGCATTGACCAGTATCATGTTAAGACAGATTATGATAAATGGGAAAGAGATTTCTTGGACTGGAATAATACCATTAACTATAAAGACCTTAAAGAAGAACCAGAAAACTACATGTTCCGCTGCGACTTTTTTGAGTTAAAGGAATTAATTGACATCAAACCAGAGGAGGGATTATATATTAGATCAGTTACCGAACCCTTTGATGATGAGATGGAAATTGATTATAAGAAAGCCCTAAACTGGCTGGATCACTTTAATCTGAAGCTGATTGAAGAGGGAATGCATGCATCAGGACATGCCAATGGAACTGAAATACTTAACATGATAAGAGAAATACAACCAGAAACGGTTTATCCCATCCACACAAATAAAAAAGAGGAATTTTCAGTTTTGAAAGATAATGGGATTGATGTGATTAACCCTGAGCTCTCCCATAGGAGAGATTTAGATCATCATTAAATTATTTAATTTCATTAATAATATTTATACTACAAAAAGTAATAATTATTGAGGAGATCAAAATGTCCAGTAAATCAGAGGAAGATTTTGTTAAAAATTTAGATTCACGAAGGCCTATCAAATCCATGTTTGTGATATCAGAAAAAACCCTGAAAAAAGGTAAAAACAATAAATTCTATATAGATTTAAGGCTTTCCGATAATACCGGTGAAATCATAGGAAGAATTTTTGCCGAAAATGTGAAAGAAACCATGGAATCCCTAGATGAAGGCGAAGTTTATGAAATCGAAGGAACAGTAAACGAGTTTCCAAGGGGTTCTGGGCAGTTCAATATAATAATTAAAGATTTTGATGAATTATCTGATGGTAAATATGATTTAAATGATTTTATCATAACCTCTGATCAGGATCAGTATGAATTAATCATGGAAATAAAAAACACTATAGATAATATTAAAGATGAACATTTAAAGGAGTTATTAGTTTGTTTTTTTGATGATGAAAAATTCACACTCCGATTTTATGATTCACCATCAGCTAAATTTTATCACCACAACTATATAGCGGGACTGTTAGAACATACTGTAGGAGTTTTAAAACTTTGTAAACAAATTTGTGAATTTTATCCTGATTTAGATGCTGATCTATTATACACTGGAGCTATTCTCCATGATATAGGAAAATTGGATGCCTATCAATATAATAAATATGCAACCTGTATTACTCTGTCTGAGGAGGGTGAATTACTGGACCACCTCTTTATATCATGTGAAATGGTTAATGAGAAACTTAAAAAAATAGAAATGCCTGAAAATGTAAAAAACAAACTCCTCCATCTGATTTTAAGCCATCACGGTGATGTGAAAAATGGTTGGGGTTCACCAGTAAGTCCTCAAATACCTGAGGCAGTGGCATTGCACCATGCCGACAACCTGGATGCTAAAGTCAAAGGCATGCTGCAGAATCCTGTAAGAAAATAGTTAAGTGAATTTTATGATTACCATTACCAAAAAGGAAAACATTGTTCTAGATCAGATAAAATATTTCCAGGCAGAATTTGGTGGAGGAATATCCCCTAATATTCTGAAAATGGATTTAAACATGTCTGAACATGAAGTCAAAGAGATAATAAGCCTTTTAATTGACAAAAAATTAGTTGTTCGTGTAAATAATGATCATGTCATGTTTAAAGATAATGATCACAAGGTCCAGGTAGTTGATTCCAGGGCTGATGTTAAAAAGGAGGAGTTGAACCAGTTAGAGATGAAAGCTTTTGATATTATAAAAAGTATTACTGATGACTCTTCTATGGTATCCCGGCATGTTTTAGAGGGCCACTTGCTTTACGGGGATCTGAATCTCAGCACCTTTAGAATGTACCATATAATCATATCCCTGGAAATTAAGGGGTTGATAAAAAAAGTGAGAAAGAGTGATGGGGAATATTACCAGGTGAACCCCTAAAAATAAGGGGATTTAATTATTTTTTTTATCAGTCTAGGGAAATTTCTCTGGTAACTGGAAGTTTTCTCAACCAGCCAATATCACTCTTATAAAGCATTCTTATGTCATTTATTTCTAGTTGTTTCAAGGCCAGTCTTTCTATTCCCAGACCAAATGCAGCTACTGGTGTTTCAACACCTAGTGGTTCCAGTACCTCTGGTCGAAACATTCCCGCTCCTCCCAGTTCTACCCATGATTCCTTTTCAGGAAGATAAATCTCGCATTCTGTAGAAAGATAAGTGTATGGGAAGTAAGCTGGTCTGAATCGTACTTCAAAGCCTAATTTATGATAGAACTCTTTCAGTATTCCTAAAAGATTTCTGAAGTTAATGTCTTCTGAAGCCACTATTCCTTCAACCTGATGAAACTCAGGAAGGTGCTTGTAAGTTATGGTTTCCCTTCTGAAAACCCGTCCAACTGAGAACATCTTCAATGGAGGTTTATTTTCAGCCAGAAATCGGGCAGATACACAGGTGGTGTGGGTTCTGAGAACCGATTGTTTGGCCACATCCACATCCCACAAGTAACCCCAACCCTCAGAACCAGTACTTCCACCAGTTTCATGGGCTTCTGAGACTTTAGATACCAGTTTTTCACCGGGAAGTTTCACATGTTGTGGATTTTTAATATAAAATGTATCTTGCATCTCCCGGGCTGCGTGATCCTGGGGCTGGAAGAGGCAGTCAAAATTCCAGAAAGCAGACTCTAAAATTGAACCACGGGATTCAGTGAAACCCATCTCTAAAAATGTTTTCCTGATATCTTCAATAATCCTTCTTAAGGGATGAATCTTTCCTGGATAAATTTCTGGATGTTCGGCGTTAATATCATATCCTCTGTATTTCAGAGATTTCCATGAACCGGTTTTTAACTGTTCATGGGTTAACTGGGTGGCCTCTTTGGTGATGTCTATACCTATATCTAGGAGTTTTTTTCCTTCATCTGTTACTTTGAATGTGTATTTGGGCTCTTTTTTAATATTAATTATACCCTTCCGCTTTTTTAGGAGATCAAATCCTTCTTTGATAATTTGAGGGGGGTTGAAAAGAAGCATTTTCTGTTTTTCCAGTAGGTTTTCCAGTACTGTTTCGTCCTTGTATTCTTCATCAACTGCATTTCTACCTTCTGGGGTGATTTTCACCATACCTTTGTCAATAAGGGCCCATTTCTTCTTTAAAAGCCAGCCAATAGCTATTTTGACCTCTGAAGTTTCAAGCTGAGCTTTATCTTTTAGATCACCCATGGGCATGGATTCTTCTTTATCCAGTATTTGGAGTATTTTACGTTCGGGCAATCCTTCCTGGGCGTATTTTTTACCAGTTTGACTGAGGCTGATAACTTCATCAGTAACCTTGTGAACTTCTATGAGTTTTTTGGATTCTAAAGAGCCGGCTGCACTCATCACAGATTTAATGTTCATATCCTGAAACTTGGAAACTTCCTCGGGGGTGGCTTCATAGTTCAGTTTTTCTAAAGCTTTCAAAATTTTCTTTTCGTATATGTGTAACTCATTGATAGTTCTCTGCAGCTTTGCATCCATTAAAAACACCAAGTAATATTATCTTTAATCTTTTATTTTTAATTTAAATTGAATATATTTATAAATTTTAATCCATTAATTCGCTTAAAATGGCCACCATTATGGATGATGCGGTTAGATCAGCAGTGGTACCGGGATTTAACTTGTTATCCATAAGGTCGTGATCAAATGATTCCAACATGTTTAGGCCTTTATCAGTTAATATTCCCCCTTTTTCCAATATAATCTTTGCATCCTGTGAAACTTTACTAGCTACACTATTTCCATACTTCCGGCTGATCAGGGTATCGGGATAATTGGCGAGGATGGTTAAAAATGTTTGAACTGTGGCTCTGTTTATACCGTGTTCTGTTTTATGATTTAAAAATGTTGGATAACCCACCTCAAATGTCACTGGCATTTTATTAGTAAGTTCAAAGGCTAATAAATCCCATTCAGATGAAATCTTAAGAACATCGAACATACTGATATCCTGCTCTAGAAGGGAGTTCTTGGATTTCTGGCTTGAAACATCTAGATCTTCTTGTTCTCCCATTCCCCCAGCATCAGCAATGTTTATAGCATCGTATAAGTTAACTGCATCCTGGGACGTGGTGGCTTTCATTATTTTATCCACGTTGGTTCGAAGATCATCCAGATCAGTACTCATACCTGCTGCAGCTGAGATGGGAGTTAGAAGCATTATAATACCGAGATTGGTATTGTTAGCAATCCATTTATCAGTTTCAAGGACAGCTTGCTTTATCAATTTTCCTAGGTGGATTTGGTTGAATTTGTCTTTTCTGCCTTGATATTTAAGTCCCCTTTTAGCAGCCTTTTTTATTTCATCTCCAATAACAATGCCACTGATTAGAAAGTCTTCAAATACCATGTCATCAAAGTCTTGGGTTCGGTGTACATTACCTGGTTTAGGATGTCCGCTTACTTCCAGTACTGATGCTATTTGGGCTGCTTTGCTTATTAGAACAGGATCCATTATTTTCCTCTAATTATTAATATTATCCTTTCCCCAGGAAATAAGGGGCGAAATGGGATATTATTAGGTCTGCACCAGCCCTTTTAATGGACAGCAATGATTCTAAGATGGAATCTTCAGTCAAGTATCCGGCTTCAATACCTGCTTTTAGCATGGAGTATTCTCCACTTACTTGGTAAGCGGCAGTTGGAATATTAAATTCGGTTTTAATGTCTTTAATTATGTCCAGGTAGGCCAGGGCGGGTTTTACCATTATTATATCTGCCCCTTCGACTATGTCCATTTCAGCTTCTCTTAAAGCTTCGATAGAATTGGCAGGGTTCATTTGGTATGTTTTTCGGTCACCAAATGACGGAGCTGAACTTACTGCATCTCTAAAGGGTGCGTAGAATGAAGAAGCATACTTGGCAGCATAAGACATGATCAGGGTATCATAAAATCCGTATTCATCCAGAATTTCTCTTATGGCCATCACCCGGCCATCCATCATATCTGAAGGTGCTACAATATCTGCACCTGCTTCGGCATGACTTAGTGCAATTTGGGATAGATAATCCAGTGTTTCATCATTTAGGATCACATCTTCTTCCACAATTCCGCAGTGGCCATGGGAAGTGTACTGGCACATACACACATCAGTTACAATCACCAGATCAGTTTCATCCCTAAAAAGGCCCACAGCTTGCTGAACTATTCCCTCTTCGTCATATGCTTGGGAACCAAATTCATCCTTTTTACTGGGCATTCCAAATAGTAAGACAGAACACAGACCCATATCTTCCAGTTTTTTTGCTTCCTCCATCGCATCGTTTAGAGAATATCTGTACTGGCCAGGCATGGTTTTTATAGCCTCTTTTTCTCCATCTTTTAGTTCTTCCTTAATGAACATGGGATATATGAAATTTTCTGCATTTAAACTTGTTTCACTTAAAATTTTTCTTATTTGAGCATTTTTTCTAAGTCTTCTCATTCTTGTGATTGGAAACTGCATTTTACCACCAAATAATTTATTCAAAGCCAATTAATAAATTTTTTTAGAAGAATAATTTTATTTAATTAGAACTTTTTTTATAAATAAGTTAATTTTTTAATTATTTCAACAAATTTTGGAGGGGATCATTTTCTCCATAAGGTTTTTTCTGATAATATCTTTTAGCATGTTCCACTATTAAAGCATGGTACTCATTGTAAACTGCCATATCTTTAGGTAGGCTGGATTCAAATAATTCCTTTAAATCCATATATTTCACATTCTCATCCACCAATCCTAAATGTGAAAATATACGTTTTGTGTAAGCATCAACCACAAATTCTGGCTGTTTATAAGCATAAAGGAGTATTGAATCTGCAGTTTCATTTCCAACCCCCTTAACCTCAAGTAACTCTTTTCTTGTGGGCGTTCTGCCCTTTAATGATAAAAAAAATTTGGTAATTTCCTTTAGATATACAGCTTTTTGATTTAAAAATCCAGCACATTTAATCAGCGATTTTAGGCTTTCTTGATCCAGTTCCATGAATCGGCCAGGTTTTATAACATTTAATCCATTCAAATTCAAAAGAGCCTTTTCAGCCTGGAGCCAGGATGTATTCTGGGTTAAAATTGAGCCCAAGATCACCTCATAAACTTCGTTGGTAGCACATGGTAGATCATAATTTCCAGGATGATAACCTTTCAAACTTCCAGATTTATCCACCTTAGAATCATGGTGATTCAGTAAGGGCCACCACCCCTGGGGTCCGTAAAGATTGAACAGTTCATGATAGATCAATCGTATCTGATTATTAGGTTTACTCATAATTAATAAATAGCAATTGAAATCTATATAAAATTATACAAAATAAATAGAAGGTAAAATTAGCAAGCTTTTAGTATAAATTTAAGAAGATTTATGATACAAATTAGGATAAGGTCAAGGGGATAGTTATTATGGATGAAAAAGGTATGAAAGAAATCGTTGATAAATATATCCGTGCTTATAATGATTTTGACGTGGAAGAAATGATTAAACACATTCATGATGATGTTGAATTTAAAAACATTGCTCAGGGCCAAGTCAACCTTAGGATTCAAGGAAAAGAAAACCTCAAAACTCAGGCTGAAAAAGCAGTAGACCTCTTCAAAAAAAGGGAAATGAAAATAATCCAACAGAAAATTGAAGGCAACCAGCTAGAAAATAAAATAGACTTCACTGGAGTACTAGCCATGGATATTCCTGATGGACCTAAAGCTGGAGAAACTATTAAAATAGAAGGTAAATCAATTTTCAAATTTGAGGATGATAAAATAATCCTTATTGAAGACATTAATTGAAAAATTGAGTCTTTTGTGTTGATATTGGTTTTAATTAACTAAAATAACTGAATATTGATTGATAAGCGGATCAGATTTACCTCAGGTTATAATTTGTTAAATAGTGATTAGAAATTTAAAGAGGATAAATTATGATTTAACTTTAGTTTAAAATTTAGACTTTGAAGATTTAGAAAATGAATTTTTCAAAGATGAAAAGGGAAATATTATTTCCAGAGTAAATGGTACTCATTGTATTGTTCATGCAAAAAAATGATAGATATAATCCTATTTTGGGCTAAAAATGGGCATTCCATTTTATGGTCGATCAAAAATGGGTTTTTTTAAAAACGTTAAAACTGGAATGTATTTTTTTGTTATTTGTTATCTATTAATAAAAGTAAAGCTAGATATTATAGCATAATATAGTTAAATTATGTTTATAAAATAAAATTTAAATGCCCAATGGGGAATTGATCCATGTCAGGAAATACAATCGGCCAGATATTTAAGGTTACAACTTTTGGTTCAAGCCATGGCACAGCACTTGGTGCCGTGGTTGATGGATGTCCAGCAGGTCTGGAATTATCCAGCACAGATATACAGAATGAACTTGATAAAAGAAGGCCAGGTACCAGTGATATAACCACCTCCAGAGGTGAAACTGACCAAGTACAACTTTTATCTGGAGTATTCCATGGAAAAACTGATGGAACCCCAATTGCAGCTGTGGTATTTAATAAAGACGTGGATTCATCAGTTTATGAATCATTAAAGGACAAACCAAGACCAGGACACGGCGACTTTTGCTGGATCAATAAATATGGACATTACGATTATCGTGGAGGAGGCCGTGGAAGTGGAAGAACCACAATCGGCCAGGTCATAGGGGGAGCAGTAGCAAAAAAGCTCCTAAAATCACATGACATAAAAGTAATATCCCATGTTACTCAAATTGGCGATATAAAAGCTGATATAGTGAACATTAACCAGATAGAATTAAAAATAAAAGAAAATCCAGTAAGATGCGCTGATCCTTTTGCCGCTAGAAAAATGGAGGAATTAATTCTAAAAGTTAGAGATGAAGGAGATTCAATAGGTGGGATTGTAGAAACTGTGGTTTTAAATCCACCAGCAGGTATGGGTGAACCAGTTTTCGATAAATTAGATGGAGATCTAGCCAAGGCATTAATGTCTATTGGATCGGTTAAAGGAGTTGAAATTGGAGCAGGATTTGAAGTTTCCACCCTTACTGCCTACGGGGTGAACGATGAATACTACGTATCTAAAAATGGAATAAGAACAACAACCAACCAGGCTGGAGGAATATTAGGTGGTATATCTAATGGAATGCCTATAATGGTTAGAATGGCAGTTAAACCCACACCATCTATATCCAAGATTCAAAAAACTGTTGATCTTACTAAAATGGAAGATGTTGAAATAGAAATCAAAGGACGTCATGATCCTTGCATATGTCCTAGGGTAACCAGTGTTGCCGAGGCTTCAGTTGCTATTATATTAGCGGATCATTTAATAAGGGGAGGTTTCATACACCCCTCTAAATTAGACGTGTAAAAATAGTCATTTATCTATTAATTTACCAGAGAAGGTGTTTATATGGAATGGATTGTAAAAGCCAGTTGTAGTTTATGCAATGAAGAAGAAGAATTTGAAGTTTCTGGGAACCGTCCACCCTATTTAGTAGGTGATCTTATAAATTCCTGTGCTTGTGGGGGTAAAATGGTGGTTGATGAGATATTAGAAATATAAAAAGAGATTAACATTTATAAAGCCCTGGGCGGGAATTGAACCCGCGACCTCGGGATTACGAATCCCGCGCTCTACCGACTAAGCTACCAGGGCAAATATATATTTTTATTTTAAATAAGGTTTGTTTTTAGTTTAAAAATTTGTAATCAATTTATTTAAAAGTTTTTTTCATCAAATCTGAATAATTTAAAATGCGTCTAAAGTTTGTTGTTTGGAAATGTAGGCATCTAAATCAATTTTTAATCCGTCACTTGCAGCAATAGTGTTAACACCGGTTTTTTGTTTTACTATTTCTGCTTCCCCATCAGCATTGTTCATTACCATCTTCATTCCCAGATGAGTCATAATAGCAAGTTTAGGTGATACTTCATCTACCAGTTTAATGAAATCTTCGGTACACATATGGCCACGAATTCTTTCATTAGATGGTCTGATAACACTGGCAATTAATATATCTGCACCACTATGATAATCATGTAACTTTTCAAAGTATTCTGTATCTGAAGTATAGGAAATAGTTAAATCTTCAGTCTGCAGCTGGAAACCCACTCCTGTTGGATCTCCATGGACAGTTTTAGTTCCTTTAATCTTTATATTTCCCAGGTTACGGGTTTTATTAGCACCTAAAATAGTCACTTCGGGTTTGCTAAGATGATACTTAGATATACAGGGTCCCCAATGTTTAAAACCTTCAATAACACTTAAACTACCAAAAACAGCACCCTTTTTTCGGGTTACACCGCGGGTCATAGCTTCTATCATAACTTCTGAATCGCTGTAGTGGTCAGTGTGGGAGTGAGAAACCAGAATTGCGTCTGTTTTTATTGGATTTAATCCAAACTGATAAGTTCTAACCAGTGCTCCAGGACCAGGATCTATGTGGAGATTTTTATTATCAATCCCTTCTATTCTAAATCCGCCGGTCATTCGCTTCTGAGTAATGGTCGCGAAAGCGTCCGCCACCACTTCCTAAAAAAATTAACTTCATCCATTCACCTGCTTTGCATAATGTAATTATGTATTTTCCACAGTAAATTGCTCTATTCATCTGCTTTGCATAATATTACTTCACATTTTAATTGTGATTTGGTTCTTTTAATACATAGGTTTTCCTTTTCAATAACTACCAAGTCCCCCTCTTTAACCTGAGAGGGATCATTAATACCCATAGAAACCTTTTCACCAGTATGGGCCACCACATTCCAATCAATGTCCAGAGCCTCAATATCATTATTTAAAGTAATCTCAATATTATCGTCGTTAATACCACTAACTTGACCTATTTGGCCTTCAATTATAATTTTTTTTGCCATTTCGATACTACGGGCCTTCTCCAAAAGGTCATCTTTCAGTTTATTGCGCCATTTCTCCAGTAATTTAACATCCCTCACAATAGTCTCTCTAAGAAGCTTCTGAGCTTCATTATTGTTCATATTCTTGGATTTAACAAAAAAATCGTAGTCTTTACTAATACTAGGAGTTAAAAGGGCAATCTCTTCCATAATAACTTTAAATAACTCTCCAATATCTTTCAAATTGGTTTTGGGTTTCCAGTTTTCACGGATGGTGTCGTTGGCAATTTTTTTAGTCATTTTATTTCCAAAGACAATGATAGAACTTTCACCCTTCTGAATTTTATCAATCTTTGATCCTAAAAGCTCCACTATATCATAGCCGTTGGTGGTGGCATAAATCCGTTTTCGTCGGGTTTCGAAGGTTGTTTTGAATCTTACTTCTCCAACAACCACATCTCCTAAACTTCTAACCTTTTTAGCATCATCCACTACTTTAATTGTAACATCAAGGCTTTTGGATCTTTCTAAGAGTTCTTCGTCATTTTTAATCTTCCCCGAATATAGTTCTTCTTCCAGTTTTTGGATTAATTCTTTATCTCCAAAAAAAGCTATTCTCCGTTTGTCACCAATCATCACACATCCGTGGCTGCCAATGTAAGTCATTATAAGGCTCATCCCTATCACCATGAAATTTTATCATAAATCATAAATTCATTTTTTTGACTTTTTATCATAAATCATTTGAAATAATGTATTATATCAATTTTCCATTTTTATTTTAATATTATTTTTAGAGTTATTTTTTTTACTATCCTCATTTTAACTTTTGAATTTATGTATAATAATAAATTTTATATTATTTACCAATGATAAATAAATGCATAACTCTATCAAATTAAGCCAATAACCGATACAATGTCTCTATTTTTTTTAAAAAATTATTCCATAAATCTTTTATTTAACCTATAAATTGTCTTAAATCAGTTCTTAATAATTATTTATCTGGCAGGAGCACAAAAATGTCCCCAAAATCTGAAAAAGAAGCAGAATATACCAATAAATTGATTAAAGAAAAAAATCCTTATCTATTACAGCATGCACACAACCCGGTGGACTGGTATCCTTGGAGTGAAGAGGCATTCCAAAAAGCCAAAGATGAAAATAAACCTATATTCCTTTCGATAGGATATTCTACCTGTCACTGGTGTCATGTCATGGCTCATGAATCATTCGAAGACCCTGATGTGGCTCAATTAATGAATGAAACTTTTATATCTATTAAAGTAGATAGGGAGGAGAGACCAGATATTGACAGTGTGTACATGACGGTCTGTCAGGTAATTACCGGAACCGGAGGATGGCCCCTTTCTATTATTATGACTCCAAATAAAAAACCCTTTTTTGCTGGGACATACATTCCCAAGGATACCATATACGGTCGCACCGGTCTTAAAGATATAACCCTAAACATAAAGGAATTATGGTCCAAAAATCCAGAAGAAGCCCTGAAATCTGCCGATAAAATTGTTGATGTTGTAGAGGAAATATCGCTAACATCTCCTGGAGATCAACTGGATGAATCAATACTTAAAAAGGCATATTCAATGTTTCAGGAAAGTTATGATGAAAATTACGGCGGATTTGGGATGATCCAGAAGTTTCCATCACCTCACAACCTGATGTTCCTTTTAAGGTACCATATGAGGTATGATGATCAAAAAGCACTGGAAATGGTGGAAAAAACCTTAAGTTCCATGAAAAATGGGGGAATATATGATCATATTGGACACGGTTTTCATAGATATTCTGTGGATCCTCAGTGGTTGGTTCCACATTTTGAAAAAATGTTATATGACCAAGCCATGATTGCCATAGCATATATTGAGGCTTTCCAAATAACCCGAAATCCTCTGTACAAAAAAACGGCCCAAGAAATTTTTACATATGTCTTGAGGGATATGCAATCCAATGAAGGAGGTTTTTACTCAGCAGAGGATGCAGATAGTGAGGGAGTAGAGGGAAAATTTTACGTGTGGACAAAAAATGAATTTATAGATGTATTGGGTGAAGATGCCGAGTTGATGTCCCGTATCTTTAATGTGAGAGGAGAAGGGAATTTCAAGGAGGAGTCAACTCTTAAAAAGACAGGTACCAACATTTTGCACCTGAAAATGTCTCTATCAAAAATTGCAGAAAAAATGAATATTTCTCAAGAAGAATTAGAGAAAAAAATAGAAAAAACACGCCAAAAACTTTTCAAGACACGGGAAAGCAGAATACACCCGCACAAAGATGATAAAATACTACTTGACTGGAACGGCTTAATGATAGCTGCTCTTTCAAAAGGTGCCCAAGTCTTCAAAGCAGATGAGTACCGGGAAGCTGCAATTTCTGCTGCAGATTTCATCTTGGAGAACATGTTAAAGGACGGTAGATTAATACACAGCTACCGTGACGGTGAAGCAACAGGAATGGGAAATTTGGATGATTACTCCTTTTTTATATGGGGCTTGTTGGAATTGTTTGAAACCACATTTAAATCAAAATATTTAAAGATGGCACTGGAGTTAAATGAAATCCTCCTTAAACAGTTCTGGGATTCAGAAACTGGAGGATTCTATTTTACCAGTGCTGATGCTGAAGAGATACTTGTTCGAAAAAAAGAAAGTTATGACAGTGCAATACCTGCTGGAAACTCAGTTCAAATGCTTAATTTACTGAAATTGGCAGTTATAACCGAAAATCTGGAATATGTGGATAAGGCAGTATCCACTGAAAAAACATTCTCTGAAAAGGTTAAAAGATCACCAAGTGCCTACACACAGCTTTTAATGGCATTAGATTTTAAATTAGGACCATCATATGAAATAGTGATAGCTGGAAATCCTAAATTCAAAGATACAACAGATATGCTGGAAATTATTTATAACAACTTCCTCCCTAATAAAGTTCTTATCCTCAGAGAAGAAGGAAAACTTTCAAATGATCTAAAACAGATATCTGAAACATTAAACTTTAAAAAACCACTAAATGGTAAAGCCACGGTATATATATGTACTGAAGGAGCATGTAAAAAACCAACCATAAATATTGATGAGATGAAAGATTTATTAAACGTAAAATAATCACATGATTCATTATTAGCTAATTTTTATGGGGGAAAAATTTTGAAAAAGGACCATGAATTAAGACATGCTGATAAAGAAGATAATTCCCGTGATGAAAAATTTCATAATCATGATTCTAAAATGGATAATAATAGTCATGAAGACCATGGTAACTCCAATCATCATCGTGGAATGCTTGCCGATTTTAAAAAACGTTTTATAGTATCCTTAATATTAACCGTCCCTGTGATTTTTATATCACCAATGTTACAGGAACTATTGGGAATAAGGGAGCTTATTGGGTTTAATGGGGATATATACATCCTATTTATACTCTCTTCAATTATCTTCTTTTACGGGGGTTATCCATTTTTTAAAGGATTTGTAAGGGAAATTAGAGATAAAAATCCGGGAATGATGACCCTTATTGCAGTGGCCATTACCACAGCATATTTATACAGTAGTGCAGTAATTTTTGGATTGTATGGTTCAATTTTTTTTCTGGAACTGGTAACCTTAATTGACATCATGCTTTTAGGCCATTGGATAGAGATGAGGTCTGTAATAGGAGCTTCCAGAGCATTAGAGGAATTAATTAAGTTAATTCCCTCAAAAGCTCATAAAATAGTGGCTCCTGGCGAGGTTAAGGATGTAAATATAGAAGAATTAAAGGTACAAGATAAAATATTGGTAAGACCCGGAGAGAAAATACCCGCTGATGGAGAGATAGTTAAAGGTGAAAGTTCTGTAGATGAATCCTTACTAACCGGAGAATCACAACCAATTTATAAAAAAGGGGGAGATATGGTAATTGGAGGATCCATTAATGGTGAAGGATCACTAAACGTTACTATTAAAAAAACTGGTAAAGATTCTTTCATATCTCAGGTTATCGAACTGGTAAACGAAGCAAAAGAAAGTAAATCAAAAACCCAGGATTTGGCCAATCGGGCTGCAATGTGGTTAACATTTATTGCACTTGCCGGGGGAGGAATAACTTTATTTGTGTGGTTAGCTTTTATGAGCGAAGGTTTCGCATTTTCTCTTGAGAGAACAGTAACAGTGATGGTTACAACTTGTCCGCATGCTCTGGGTCTTGCAGTTCCTCTGGTAGTAGCAGTATCCACAGCCCTTTCAGCCAAGGAGGGGTTGCTCATTAGAAGTCGTACCTCTTTTGAACAGGCCAGAAAAATTCACGCGGTCATTTTTGATAAAACTGGAACACTAACTGAAGGTAAATTTGGTGTAACAGACGTAATATCTTTTCAGGATAATATAAACGATGAAAAACTCCTAAATTTTGCTGCTGCTGTGGAAAACCGCAGTGAACATCCTATTGCAGAGGGTATTATGTCCAAAGCAAAGGAAGTACTTGATGTTGATGATTTTAATTCGATACCAGGTAAAGGTGCTGAAGGTATTGTACAGGGTCAAGAAGTTAAAGTGGTAAGTCCTGGTTACCTACAAGAGAACAATCTGGAAATTAATGAAGAAAAATATTATAAATTATCAAAGCAGGGAAAAACTGTTGTTTTTATTTTAATAGATGGTGAAGTTAAAGGTTGTATTGCCCTGGCAGATATTGTTAGATCTGAATCTAAAAAGGCAATATCTGAACTTAAACAAAAAGATATCCAATGTATTATGTTAACTGGTGATAATAAACAAGTGGCTCGTTGGGTAGCCGATGAACTGGACTTAGATGAATATTTTGCCGAAGTTTTGCCACGAGAAAAGGCACTTAAAGTTAAAAAAGTTCAAGAAAGAGGGTTGGTTGTGGCCATGACTGGTGATGGTGTAAATGATGCTCCGGCACTGGCTCAGGCAGATGTAGGCATAGCTATTGGTGCAGGCACTGATGTGGCCATGGAAACCGCAGACATAGTGCTGGTTAAGAGCAATCCTCAAGATGTGGTTAAGATAATAACACTAGCCCAGGCTACTTACCGTAAAATGGTTCAAAATATTTTATGGGCTACCGGATATAACGCTTTTGCTATACCCTTAGCAGCAGGTGTTTTGTTCAGTTATGGGATATTACTAAGTCCTGCTATGGGTGCGGCCCTAATGTCTCTTAGTACTGTGATTGTAGCCGTAAATGCCCAATTTTTAAGGATAAAATAATAAATTATTTCCATTATAAAATTAGTAAAATCAGGATACACATTTTATTTTAAGCTATTAGATGAGTTTATTTTAATTATTAATCATTATTTATTATTTATAATAATAAAAGCAGATTTACAATTTTTATATAAAAATTTATAAAGTGGAAATAACTTATATTTATTTGTGAGTGAATATTTTAAATTGTAAAAAGAAGGTGAAATTATGGAAAAAACCATAAAAAACTTAACAAAAGCCTTTATTGGCGAAAGTCAGGCAAGAAACAGGTACACCATATATTCTAAGATTGCAAAGAAAGAAGGATATGAACAGTTGTCGGAAATTTTTCTGGTGACTGCAGATAATGAGCGAGAACATGCTAAATGGCTTTTCAGATTAATTAATCAATTAAAAGACAAGATGGATCAGGATTTAGACGAAATTGTGGTGGAAGCTGAAGCCCCTACCATATTGGGAGACACTGCGGAAAACCTAAAATCAGCAATTGCTGGTGAACATTATGAAAACTCTGAAATGTACCCTGAATTTGCAGACGTTGCAGAAGAAGAAGGACTAACCGACATAGCAGAACGGCTAAGATCTATTGCCCATGCTGAAGAACACCACGAACAAAGATACATCGAACTTTTAAAAGAAGTAGAAGCTGGAACAATGTTCAAAAAGGAAAAACCAGTTACTTGGTGTTGCAGAAAATGTGGATACACTCATGTTGGTGAGGAACCACCAGAAAAATGTCCATCCTGTGATCACCCAACTAAATACTTCGAAATAATTAACGAAGAATTTTAAATAAAGCTAAATTGGGATCACATAAATTAAGCCATTTTAAAAACATGGACCGTGACTAAAAATGACTGAGCTAAATCAGGTCTATAGATGCCAAGTTTGTGAAAATATAGTGGAAGTAGTTCATCCGGGTATTGGGGAACTGGTCTGCTGTGGACAGCCTATGGAATTATTAGAGGAGCGAAATAAAGATACTGGAGCTGAAAAACACGTTCCGGTAATGGAAAAAACAGAGTCTGGTGTGAAGGTTAAAATTGGATCAATTCCTCATCCTATGGAAGAGGATCATTACATTGAATGGATAGAAATTATGGTTGATGGAGCCATCTACAAAAAGTTCCTAAAACCTGGTGATGGACCAGAAGCAGTATTTGAAATAGATTCTCCTATAGAATCTATAACTGCCAGAGATTACTGCAATATTCATGGTTTGTGGATATCCAGTTAAATAACCACTATTTTCTTTTTCTTTTTTATATTTATCTGAAAAAATAGTTTAAACTTTTCTGAACTTTTTTATGCGGTGTTAAAAGTTTTTTCGTTAATTATTTGCTAATTTTATAGTAATTAGATAAAACTTCTTAACTTAGATATATAAGATAATATAATAGATTAGCTATAAATTTAAATTTATAATTAATAACATATTAAAATTGGAGTTATAGAAGAGTATTGCTGTAATAACACATCAAAAGTGGGAATATGAAAAATAAGTATTTAATATTGACTTTGATTTTGATAATCTTACCCATATCGGGTTGTATTCAATCAGACACTAATAAAATTAATGAACTGGCACCTACTATTAATAATCACATTAAACAGGGTGATAAATCTTTCAATGATGCAGCTTGGAATGCCAACAACTTCAATTTTGATAAAGCTCTACAAAATTGTGAAAATGCAACTGGTGAGTTTAATTTGGCCAAATCTGCTGCGCAGGATGCTAATGATTTTGCTAAAGATACTGGAGATAATGTTTATATTGAATATTTTGGACTGGTTATCAATGAGATTGATGCAAAACTAAGTGCCACATCTGAGCTTAACATGGCTATTCAGTTTTTTGCAACAGGAGACAATGAAACAGCCAATACACATGTATCATCTGCCAATCAATTCATGGAAAAGGCAGTAGAATACATGAATCAGAAGGAAGAGATAGTAAAACAGAATCCCTCTAAGTTTGTTTAAGGGATATATTATATTACTTTGAATTTGTTTGATATTAATTAATAAAGAATCTTTCTAAATTCTTAAAGTAAATCGAGACATAATTCCGTTTAATTTGTTTTAAATGAATATTATAACAGAATCAATTAAATTTACTAATTAAATAAAATAATGGAGATAATTATGAAAAAACAATGTATAGAGTGTAAAGGTAAGGGTTACAAAGTTACCAGTTACAAGATATGTGAAACATGCCATGGAACAGGAGTAAAAGCAGAAGTGGACATGAAAAAGCATTTCAAAGGAGTATCAAACAATGCAATGAAGCGGTTTGAACTTGATGAGGAGCAGGAAGTTCCCTGCAGTATGTGTAAAGGTAAGGGAGAAATAGAAGTAACTGAAACCTGCCCTGACTGTGAAGGTAAAGGCGAGTTTAATGTTTGTAAAAAATGTGGAAAGGAAATCGAATATCCTAAAGATTACTGTGAAAACTGTCAAGAAAAAGATAAAGTCTATGTTTTACATTCAAGCTGCACCATGGATGATCTAGAAACTGGGGCTAATTACAAGGGAAAGATTACCCGGGTGGAAAACTATGGAGTCTTTGTTAGTTTAAGTAAGAAGCTTTATGGACTTCTTAGAATTAGTAAACCTGACTATAATGTTGGCGATGAAATATTAGTCAAAATAATAGAAATAAAAAGAAATCGTGGAGAAGTGGATCTGGCTTTATCAGGGATTAAGGGCAGTTATGAATTAATTAAACTTAAAAGAAATATATCTAGAACTAAAATTGGAGATATAACCACCAAATCCATGGGAAATGTGGTGCGAATTGTAGGTGAAGTAATCCAGATACAGCAGACCTCAGGACCAACCATTTTCACCATATCTGATGAAACCAGTACAACATGGGTGGCGGCCTTTGACGAGCCGGGAGTAAGAGTATATCCTCATATAGATGTTGGTAACATTGTAGAAGCCATTGGGGAAGTATCTTTGCATGGTGGGAAGATTCAGATTGAATCAGAGTCAATTGAAAGATTAAGAGGAAAGGAAGCCAGTGAATCTAGGAAACTAATAGATGATGCTATAGATGAAAGAGCTGAACCAGAAAAAACTGATCTTTTAATTGAAAGTGAAACTCTTCTTAAACTAAGAGAAAGGATGAAATTAGCTGCTAAAGCTATTAGAAGAGCAGTTTTTGATGGAAGATCCATACTGGTAAGACATCATGCTGATGCCGACGGCATCTGTGCAGGGGTAGCCATTGAAAAAGCAGTTATCCCCCTCTTAAAAGAGATGAATCCAGACAGTGATGCAGAATGGCACTACTTTAAGAGAGCGCCCAGTAAAGCACCGTTCTATGAAATAGAGGATGTGGTAAAGGATCTATCCTTTGCCTTAGAAGATCTGGAAAGACACGGCCAAAAACTTCCATTGATTGTACTGTTGGATAATGGTTCCACTGAAGAAGATTTGTTAGCATTGATGAAGGTTAAAATATACGATATTGAAGTGGTAGTTGTGGATCATCACTATCCTGGCCAGGTTAATGATGGAAAGGTAGCTGTAGATGAATACGTGGATGTGCATGTTAATCCTTACCTTGAGGGTGGAGATTCACAGATAACTGCAGGGGCTCTAGCTGTGGAGATAGCAAAGATGATAAATCCTCAAGTTAGAGATAAACTTACCCACCTGCCAGGTATAGCGGCAGTAGGTGATCACGCACGATCTGATGAAGCCCAAAAATATATAGAGATGGCTTCATCTAAAGGTTATGATCTGAAAGATCTGGAAAGGATAGCTACAACTGTTGATTTTGAGGCGTTTTATCTCAGGTTCATGAATGGAAGAGGTATTATAGATACCATTCTTGGTTTGGCTAATCGAGAAAAACATGTGAAACTGGTGGATGCACTGTATAAAGAGTCTCAGAAACGTGTTGATTCTCAGCTTCGTGCAGCCCTCCCTAATTTAAAAACTCAAGAATTGCCCAATGGCATTGTATTCAATGTTCTGGATGTGGAAAAGTATGCCCATAAATTCACCTTTCCTGCCCCTGGAAAAACCTGTGGATATGTCCATGACAGCATGGTTCAAAAGTACGGAGAAGACCGGCCTATAATAACCCTATCTTATGGACCGGATTTTAGTGTAATAAGAGCAACTGATGCAGTAAATGAAACATTTGGTTTTAATTTAAATAACATTGTCTTAAAACTTGCAGAGGAGATACCAGAAGCAGGTATTGATGGGGGTGGACATGAATGTGCGGGATCGTTGAAATTTGTGGAGGGTCTTTCAAAAAAGGTTTTAGGTTCTTTTGCATCTGAAGTGGCTGCTTTAAAATAGTATCAGTTATTCTGCACTGGAAAATAAGCAGTTTCAATTTTTTTTTATTTATCTATTTATCTTATAAAATTCATAATAGTAAATATGAATTAATGGGGGTGATTTGTTGGATAGATTTGAAGCTGAAGTACTTAAAATCATGGATATGTCTGAAGAAGATAAAAAACGTGCTATCAATTCATTAAAACAACAGTGTATCTGTTCTAAATGTCCAACATACAACGATTGTGCAGAAAATGCTGCAGAAGGTTTATACTGTGTTATTGGAACAAGTGAAGGATGTATAATTGACGATTTAGGATGTTTATGTCCAGAATGTCCATTAGCACAGGCTCTTGGGGTCGGAACTATATTCAATACTTATTGTATTAAAGGTAGTGAGATGGAAGAGAGAAAAAGATTACATGAATTAGATGTTGTAACTGGTGGAGAATAGTCCATTAAAAATTATGGAGGATATAACTTCACTGTATTCTAATTTGGTTTTTTAAAGTTGAATTCAGATTTTTATTTACATATTTTTAGTATTGGTTAAGTGAATTTTCCTTTAAAGTCTTCTCGACTTTTTTGATTGATTAAAGGTTTGATTGCTTCCATCATGTTGCTCATTATAAACAATAGGTCTTGATCTTTTTCTTTCATTTCCTCAATCATCACCTTTTCCACACCTTTGCGCGCGTTAATATCTATCATCACGGATACTGATCCTAAATATTTTCTTTTAATATTTAATAAAGGATTTGTGGATATAAGCATCCATTGGGTCGAACCATTTTTATTTAAAAATTTAACTTCGTATATATTGTCTAATCCTTCTTTGCGATTTCTTAAATGTTTTATAAATTTGTCCTGTCCTTCTGGATCAATGAAATCAAAAATATTTTTACCTATCATTTCTTTAACAGTGTAACCTAACATTTCGGCCATCCGAGGATTTACATAGCTTACTTTATATGTTGAATCTGTTAAAAATACTCCTGAACGACTTTTCTCAACTATGCTCCTGTATTTCTCTTCACTTTTCCTTAATTCATTTTCAATTTCTTTTCGTTCAGATATATCCCTTATTATAGCAATAAATCCCTTATCTCTAGCATGAATTATTTTATTAATTGTAGATTCTACGCAGATCTTTTCACCATTGTGTTTAATGTGCACATTTTCTCCCTGCCAGTATCCTCTTTTTCTAAGATGAATATCGGAAGATTTCTCATCCTCGAGACTTAACCATTTAATTTTAAAGACATCATCACGATATTTTCCAATCGCATCATCCGATTTAATATGATATAACTGTTCGGCACCCTTGTTCCAGTATTTTATCCGGTTTTCATCATCAGTTACAATAATAGCATCCCTTACTTGTTCTAATAAATGTGCTTGAAATTCAACTTCTTTAGTACGCTTTTTGACAATCTTTTCGAGATTTTTCTGGTATTTTTTTAGTTTTCTTTCTGCGTTTTTCCTATGGCTAATATCTCGGGCAATAGTTGATGTGCCTATTAGTTCTCCTGAACTATTAAAAACAGGTGAACAACTTATGGAAACATCTATTTTGCTGCCATCTTTTCTAAAACGTGCTGTTTCAAAATTATGAAGCCTTTTACCTTCTTTGAGCATTTGAATTAAATCTTTAGCTTTTCCATTAATATCAGGATATCTTAATATTTCGACGTGTTTACCTATGATTTCTTCTGCCGAATATCCAAAAATTCGTTCAGCCCCTTTATTCCAGCTTGTTATTTTTCCATCAAGAGATTTACCTATTATTGCATCATCAGAGTATTTTACAATATTTGCCAGTTGTTTTATTTTTTCATTAGATCGTATTTTTTCACTTATATCTCTTGCAGCTACAAATATTCCGATTATTTTTCCGGATTTATCTTTAAGGACAGTTGCATTGGATAAAACTGGTGTTATGTGTCCATTTCGATGTTTTATTTCCAATGAATAATTTTTTAATTTTTCTTTTTTCAGAGCTTGCCAGAAACCTTCCTGGGCTTTTTTAGGATCAGTAAAATATTTAGAAAAATTAGTCCCTTTTAGTTCATCTCGGGAAAAACCAGTAGCTTTTTCAGTGGCATGATTTGCATCGGTAATAGTCTCATCTGTTGCAATAGTAAACAGTGGATCTAAGCTTGTTTCGATTAGACAACGATTATAACGAGCAGATAACCTATATTTTTCTTCAACTTCTTTTAGTTTGGTAAGATCCAAAATTGCATTTTTAAATTCTAATTTTTCATTGCTAAAAAGGGGTATAGTTTTTAATTGAACACTTAGTTTATTTCCATCTTTTTTAATAAGTTCTAATTCGCATATTTGGGCTGATTTGCTTTTTATGACTTCTTTTAAGTGTTCATGAAATTTTTCCGAGAAAATAGAATCTAAATATTCTGTGAATTTTTTTCCAAGTAAATTAATTTTCTTCTCACCTAACAGATCAGAAAAGGCAAAATTAACTTCAATTATTATTTCATTCATATCTAAAGTAAAATGACCTGATGGAGCAAATTCATAAAGATTTTGATATCTACTAACTGAACTTTTTAATTCTGGGGATATTTTCAACACTTCTTCATTCTGCTGCTTTATTTTGGTTTGATGATTCTGAAAATCGTTAAATAGTTGATCTAAATCCTGTGGATTTGGGGGTAGATCTTTTAGGAATATTTTTGAAATATTTGCGGAATTTTTAACTATTTTTTCCTCTTTCTTATCCCCTCTCATCCCATTTGTCATATAGCTCCCCCAAAAATAAAGAGTCTTAAACTATGAAATTAATTAATCTGGTTAAGAAATTTTCAACTATTATTACATTATTAATACTTGTCTATGTAAAAATTTTATGATCAAAACATTTATATGTTATGAAGTAAGAAGGTGTAATTAGATGTATTTAGTTGAAATAGAGTCAAACATCATATTCATGGATATACTTATGGAGAGTATGCTATGAAAGAAGAAAATGAAAACCATTTTTCTAATTCTATAGATTTGAAGGATGAAAACGGTAAAATATTCGGCGCTGTAGGCGTGGTTCCTTCAAAAGAACTAGGAAAAAGAGATTTGATATTGATGGATGAAGAAAAGGGCACTCAGTCTGCAAGAAGTATCACGGAATTAATTAACATGTTATCTAAAAAGAAGGTGTCCTTTGCTGAAAAAAGAAGGGTGCTTGATTTTTTAGCAGAAAAATTAAGGGCCTTAGAAAAAGACCTAGCATCAAAGTCATTTCTTCATTCAAAAGATGATAAAAAATAAATATCGATTTACCAAATTCTTTTCCTTAATTACTCAATAATAATTATCAAGGTCGTTACCGCCTCCAACCAAACGACCCCGATAATATTCCTGAGGTCTTATGACTTCAGGAACTTCTTTTTATAAAAACTTTTTTTAAAAACAATTTTTAGGGTTTTTTATTTTTAAGAATAATCTTAATAACAATGTTTAGTAATACTTTTTTTGAGAAAATTTGTAAAAATTACATAATTAAAATAAATGCTATTTTAATCAACTTGTTTTTTCATATCTCTGTAAAAATCGCAGTAATCTCTGATGGGACATTCTTCATGTTTGGGACTGATAGGCCTGCAAATATCTTGGCCAAACTGTACTAACAAATCATTAAGGTCAATCCAAAGATCTTGAGGAACAATTTTTTCCAGTTCAAACTCAGTTTCCTCGGGGTTTTTTGTATCCACTAGTCCAAGACGGTTGGATATTCGGTGAACATGCACATCCACAGGTATTGCCGCTTCCTTAAATCCATATACCAGTACACAGTTGGCAGTTTTTCTACCAACACCAGGAAGTTTTAACAATTCATTTATCTTCTCTGGTACTTTTCCATCATATTCATCCAGCAGCATCTGGGAGACATCTTTTATTCTTTGAGATTTAACCCGGTAGAAACCCGCCTTTTTAATTAATGGTTGGAGGTCTTCAACATCAGCCTGGGCAATTTCTTGTATAGTATGATATTTAGAGAAAAGTTGGGCGGACGCAGCATCAGTGTTATCATCACGGGTTCTCTGGGATAATATGGTGCGAATAAGGACCCTATAAGGGTCACCATCCTCAAAAACCCTTAAATCATATTTGTTCAAGAGAATTTCCATAATTTCTTCGATATTTTTAGATATTGTGGTTGCCTCCCTAAGAACAGTTTATAAAAACAATAAATGTTGCATAAAATCTATTTAATTATTTAATCTAAAAGTTCCAGAAGTAACTCAAATCCTTTATGGATTCCCTCACCGTCAGTGGCAATGGTAGGTATAATAGGAACATCAGTCTTATCTCCAATATCAATTTCAACAGGATTAATATCCTGTTTATTTGCGAATATAACATAAGGTATATTGTTTCTTTCTAATTTATCCATTATTTCGTGGTCTGTATCTGTTACTCCTACAGAACTGTCAATTACCAAGATTGCACCATTTAAACCTCTTGCCAGAATTTGGCGCATGAATTTGAACCTTTTCTGTCCAGGAGTGGCAAATATATGGATTTTAGATCCATCAATCAGGATATTCCCATAGTCCAAAGCCACGGTGGTACCGTTATGTTCTATTTTAGTAACTTTTTCTCTGTTCACCAGATTTTCAATAGTTGTAGTTTTTCCCGAGTTATATGATCCTAAAATCACAATTTTAGTCTCTCTATTCCTTTTTTTCATGTTTACATCCTACATCCTAATTTTTTCATGAATTGGGGGAAATTAGGAAATGATACTTCGTAGCAAGAGGAGTTATTTATTTTTAAGTTACCTACTTTAAGTCCCACAATGGTCAGGGCCATTACCAGCCGGTGATCCTTATGTGAATCAACCACACCTCCCTGTGCACCACCCTCAATGGTTAGTCCATCTTTTTTTTCACAAACTGATACGCCTAATTTGGAAAGTTCTAATGCACTAGTGTGAATACGGTCAGTTTCCTTGTAACGGGCATGTTCTGCTCCAAATATTCTGGTTTTTCCCTGGGCCACTGCTCCCAGAGCCGCCATAGTAGGCAGCAGATCTGGAGCATTACTCAGATCAACATCTATACCTGTTAACTCTCCATTTCCTGTAATGGTGATTTCATCGTTTTTAATCTTAAGTTCTGCACCCATTTCTTGAACAATATCCAATATAATTTTATCTCCCTGTTTGGAATCTTTGAAAAGATTTTGAATTGTCACTTCTGATTCAAGTGCAGCTGCTGCGGCAACCAGGTATGACGCAGAGGAATAATCTCCTTCAACAACATAATCTAGGCCTTTATAAATCTGTTTATCAATGTGAAATATGTTTTCTTCAACATCAAACTCCACCTTTGCCCCAAATTTTTCCATAACATCCAGAGTCATGTCCACATAGGGTCTGGATATGAAATTTCCCTTAACCTCAACACTGACTGGTTCATTAGCATAGGGCGAGGCAATAAGCAAAGATGATAGAAATTGAGAGCTTATATCTCCTTTTATACTAGTTTTCCCTCCCTTAAAACCACTATTTATAATTATGGGAGGCATACCATTATTTCTGGTTGAATAAGCATTAACCTCAAGTTTTCGGAGTGAATCTAATAAATTCTGCATGGGTCTTTTGCGCAGAGAGTTATCACCAGTTAAAACTGTTGTACCTGGTGAGAGAGCAGAAACACTGGTCATGATACGCAGTGTAGTACCCGAATTTTTAACATCTACCACATCTGCAGGGGTTTCAATAACACCACCAGTACCAGTAACTTGGCAGTGGGCATCAAATGTTTCAATTATGGTTCCAAAAGATCGGCAGGCATCAATAGATGCATTTGTGTCCTCAGAATATAAGGGATTTCTAAGGGTTGATTTACCTTCAGCTAGACTAGATATAATCACCGCCCGGTGGGTGTAACTTTTAGACGGAGGGGCCTTTACTACGCCCTGAATTTTATCTGTTTTTTGGATATTTAATTCCATTAAACCACTATCTCCAATACAACATTTAAATCCTCTATTTGTTGTATTTCCACTTTTTCTCCAGTTTTCCCCACAACTTCTTTTTTTGTGGTGATGTGATCAGGAGTAATTTTACAATCGCCAATATTGATGAATCCTTTTTGTTTTAGTTGGGTTGCGATTTCCTGAGGAGGGGTTGACTGTAAATATTGTACAATTTTAGGAGCTTCTTTTTTAAATTCTGGTCCGATTTTTGCCATTTGTGGTGAGACTTCCACCACTATTTCCTGAACATCAGGGTTACCCATTTCCACATTCAACTGGGAAATGCGCATGGTACCCTTAATATCATCTACTAATATCTGAATTTTTTCATATAATTCATTATTAGTAGTGTATATATTAACTGCTTTTATATTAGCATTCAATGGCATTTTTGAGGTAGATTTAAATCTTCTTATCTCCCCAATAATGTGAACACCAGTGTTTCCAACATCTTCAGCTTCCTTGTTAATTAATTCTGGATCAAATTTTGGCCAAGAAGTGGAATGAATACTTAAAATATCTTCATCAGTATTCACATGTTGATAAACTTCATCAACAAAATGAGGAGTTATAGGTGCTAAAAGCTTTAAAGTAGTCAGAATCACTGTTTTAAGGGTATACTGGGCGGCAATCTTTGAATTTAACATATCTGGCGAGTCAGTGTACAATCGATATTTAACTGATTCAATATATTCATCACAGAAATCATGCCAGATAAATTGCTGAATATGGGATACTGCATCAGCAAATTGATATAAATCAAGGGAACTTGTCACAATCTCATTAACGTGGTTCAACTTGGACAATATCCACTTATCCAATGGTTTTAATGTTTTTATAATAGTATCTGATGATCCTTCTACTTGAAATTCAGATATATGGATGTTAATAAATCTAAAAGCATTCCAGAATTTTCTTAAGAATTTATATCCATATTTAACGTCTTTCCATTCAAAGGGAACATCAGATCCAGGGACACTGTTAGAGGCCCATAAACGTAGGGCATCGGCACCATAATCTTCGATAACATCTTCAGGTGTTATAACATTTCCCCGTGATTTACTCATTTTATGGCCGTCATCGCCAAAGACCATACCATTTACAACCACTTCATTAAATGGGGCAATGCCAGTTAATGCTTTACATCTGAGTATGGTGTAGAAAGCCCAGGTACGTATTATATCATGACCCTGTTGTCTTATATTAGAGGGGAATAGATTATTATATCCATTATAAGGCCATCCTGCTATAACCAGAGGACTTATGGAGCTATCCATCCATGTATCTAAAACGTCAACCTCTCCCATAAATTCTTTATTTCCACATTCACATTCACCTTTAAATGTGTCACGGGCGGGATCTACTGGAAGGTCCTTTGTGGATGGTAAATGTACCTTTCCACATTTGCTGCAGTACCATACTGGTATGGGGGTTGCAAATATTCTTTGACGGGATATGCACCAATCCCAATCCATAGAACCAGTCCAGTTTAACAAACGGGTTTTCATATGTTCTGGAACCCAGTTCATGTTCTCTGCAGCCCCTACAACATCATCTATCATCTCTTTTACTGCAACAAACCACTGTTTCTTAACCAAAATTTCTATGGGTGTTTTGCATCTCCAGCACTGACCTACATTTTGATCTACCTTTTCTTTTTTAATCAGAATTCCCTCATTTTCAAGATCTTCAATAGTTCTCTCCTTGCACACTGATAAAGGAAGACCTTCATATCTGCCGGCTGCCTTGGTCATAGTACCTTTCTCGTCAATGGCTTCAATAATATCCAAATTATAACGGTTAACCCATGAAACATCAGTTTTATCCCCAAAAGTACATATCATAACTGCACCAGTACCAAATTCTGGGTCAACTTCCTTATCTTTTATAATCTTTACTTTACGGCCGAAAATAGGAACTTCTACCTCTTTACCAGCCAGGTCATGGTACCTTTCATCTTCAGGATGAACCACAACTGCAACACAGGCAGATAATAGTTCAGGTCGGGTGGTGGCAATCATAACTCCCTTTTTACCATCTTCTGCTGGAAACTCCAGATAGTTGAGGTAAGTCTCATTTTCGGAGTATTCTACTTCAGCAAAGGCAATTGCAGTTTCACAGCGAGGACACCAGTTTACAGGGTGAATTCCTTGATAGATCATTCCTTGATCATATAATTTTAGAAACGATAGTTGGGTTTTTTGCATGTACTCATCAGTCATGGTCACATATTCCCGGGACCAGTCCTGAGAGAATCCCAGCTGCTGCATCTGGGATTTCATCATTTTAATATTATCACGGGTAAGATCAATACACATTTTCCGGAATTCTTCCCGAGGAACATCACTTTTCTTAATGTGATGTGTTTCTTCCACTTTGACCTCAGTTGGAAGTCCGTGACAGTCCCAACCCTGGGGAAACAGTACGTCGAACCCTTTCATCCGACTGAATCGTGCAATAATGTCCATGTAAAGCCAGTTTAAAACGTGCCCCATGTGTATGGATCCAGTGGGATATGGTGGTGGTGTGTCAATAATGTAGTTGGGACGGTTTTCATCACCTATAAATTTATGAATATCGTTTTTCTGCCATATTTCTTGCCATGATGTCTCTTTTTTGTGATCATAGTCCTTAGGAATATTGTCTTTGCTCATCTTACTTCTCCTTTCTTGATTATATTGTTTGGGCACAAGTTAAAATAATATATAGGTTTTGTTTAAATACTATGATATATTAAGTGTCATAAAATTAACAGATAAATATTGCGTATATGAATTGTCTATTTGGTGAGTAAATGGAACTTTTATGGTTTTATGTTGCAGTGGTTCTAGCTATAAGTGATGAAATTCACAGTTTCCTGTTTTGGAACGTCTTTGTTGATTTTTATATCTTATTTGCTGGAATAATAAAAGAAACTGTGGCATCTAACATTAAATTATGGCTAGTACACGAGATATTGGAGTCAATTTTCCATTTTATTGTTTTATCCTTGGTGTTTTTCTCTGTGGAAATTGGCTTTTTAGGAGCGTTAATTCACATGGTAATTGATTTATACCACGAGTTATCTGGATATAAAATGACTCACCTTTATCATAGAGCTCTCCATTTCACTATTGAGTCATTTTTCTTTATGTTAATGTTTTCAGGAAGATAAAAAAATTATCTCAGTTGATGTGCCTGTTATTAATTAATTATTAATCACGACGTAATTGACCAATATTTATTAATTAAAGAAATACTAAATCATTGACTATCATTTATTATTTGAATGTCATTTTATAGAGAAATGAATAATCTAATCTAGGTAATCATATTCACCAACGGAGTAAAATAATATGCCAGTTATAACATTTGATTATGAAGATTTATACCAGGTTTTAGGAACAGAAATATCACAGGAAAAGCTGATAGAACTTCTACCCATGATTGGAAGTGATATTGAAGATTATGACCAGGAAACAATTCGGGTTGAATTTTTTCCCAATCGTCCGGATCACTTCAGTGTAGAAGGGATAGCGCGAACCCTGAAAGGATTTTTAGGAATAGAAACTGGACTGCCGGAATATAAAATAAGCAGTTCAGGTATGGAAGTTGAAGTAGATCCTAGCTTAAAGGAGGTCAGACCTTATGTTGCTTTCTGCGTAGTAGAAGGTGTGAATCTCAATGAGAATAAATTAAAACAGATCATGGAATTCCAGGAGGATCTGCACTGGGTTATTGGACGTGATCGAAAAAAGGTGGCTATTGGAATTCACAATTTGGATGTTATTGAACCTCCATTTGTGTATAGGGCTGCTGATCCGAATAGAGTAACTTTCATACCTCTAGATTCTGTGGAAGAGATGAGTCTTAAAGAAATCCTACAGGAACATAAAAAAGGAATTGAATATGCACATCTAATTGACCAGTATGATAGATATCCCCTCATCCTGGATTTCCATGATGAAGTACTCTCCATGCCGCCTATTATCAATGGTGAGCTTACCAAACTCACTGAGAATACTAAAAACGTTTTAATTGATGTTACAGGTACTGATGAGAAGGCAGTAAATTATGCGCTGAACATAATTGCTACTTCCTTTGCTGAAGCAGGAGCCAAGATAAAATCAGTGAAACTCAATTATTCTGATAGAACTGTAACCACACCCAATTTAATGCCTAAGAAAAAGCTGGTCCAAGTGGGGAATGCCCAGAAAATTATTGGAATAGACATGGCTGAGGAAGACATGGTTCAGATGCTTGAAAAAGTTCGATTAGGTGCAATCAACACTAAAATGGGAGAAATTGAAGTCACTATTCCTGCATATAGAATTGACATACTCCATGAAGTGGATATAATCGAAAATATTGCCATTGGCCATTGTTTTAACAGGATTAAACCGGAAATGCCGGAAATAGCCACAGTAGGAAAAGAAAATAAATGGGACGCTTTTGATAATCTCCTAAGAGAAATTTTAATAGGAATGGGTTTCTATGAGATTATGAGCCTCATGCTAACCAGTGAAAAAAAGCATTACAAAAATTTAAATCTTATTGAAGATGAAAGGGTAGAAGTGGCCCAACCAATATCGGTGGAGCGGACAATGATCCGTAAAAGTCTTTTAAATGGGCTTATGGAGTTTTTAGAGGATAACAAACACGAAGAACTGCCTCAAAAAATTTTTGAGATAGGAGATACAGTCTACATAGATAAAAATAGGGAAACCCATGTTAGAACAGTCAAAAAACTCGCCGGAGCCGTAACTCATTCTAGTGCCAATTTCACTGAAATAAAATCAATAATGGATGCAGTTATCGCAAATTTAGGTTTGCAAATGGAAGTCGATGTTTATGATCATCCCTCCTTTATACAGGGCCGTTGTGCTGCTGTAAAGGGAATTAAAACACCAAAAAGTGAAATTCAACTTAAAGGATTCTTTGGGGAGATAAATCCAGAAGTTATCACCCAATTTGATCTGGAATATCCAGTCATAGCCTTTGAAATTGAATTTACAGTATAAAAAATTCAATTTTTTAATTCTTTAAAATGTAATGATAAAATTTTTCTATAATTTATGCTCTTTTTTTAAAAATTATTATAAGTTTTTTATTTTCCTATAAGGGTTACTATAACGGTCCTGTTTCTTGGACCATCAAGTTCAACAAAAAATACACTCTGCCAGGTCCCTAAATTCATGGAACCATTTTGTACTGGAATTGATTCACTACTGCCAATAAAGAAGGCCCGTATGTGGGAATCAGCATTATTGTCAATTTGGTCATGTTTATAATTGTTCCCAGTGGGAATCACTGACTCTAAAGTATTCTGGAAATCATTTACTAAACCAGACTCATTCTCATTAATGGCTATTGCCGAGGTAGAATGTCTGGTAAATATATCAATTATCCCATTTTTGAAGTTATTCGATTTAATTAACTCATTTAAATCACGGGTTATATCTACTATTTCCACCCTTCTACTGGTTTTTACTCTTAATAAATCTGTTTTCAATTCCATAATAACACCCCCATATGGTTTTTAATATGATTTATGATGGTTCTGATATTTTTATTTTTTTAATGTAATATTTTTATATGAATGGTTAAAATACTAAATATAAATGAAAAGAAATGAATCATCTGAATCTCAATACATTGATCCCCGTATTATAAAGCGTCTTAGAATTTATATGATTATAGCGATGGTTATATTAATTGTGATAATATTTGAAGTATCACAAGGTATATTTAATGTTCTATTGGCTATAGCTGGGGTATTCGTGGGAATGATGATAGGTATTATAGTCAGCCGCATGTTCCACATTAGTTGGGATGAAGAAAGTAATATTGTTATAAGTAACATAGATTGGATTGGTGCAGTTATTTTGGTATTTTATCTTATTTTTACGTTAACTAGAACATATTTTTTAGGATATTGGATAGAAGGAACTCCTTTATTTGCAACTATTCTAAGCCTTACAGCAGGTACAATGTTAGGCAGGATTATAGGCACTAGACATGTAGTAAATAAAATTTTAAAGGCATTGAAAATTGATGGAATTCTTAGACAGTAAATTAGCCCTTTTTTTGGATTATAAGCACAAAAAATTTTCTAATTCAGTTTTTACTAGTTTTAAATAATATAAAAAAGAGAAACTTAAAAAAGAATATAAAAATTAAAAGAGAATATAAGAGAAATCTAATAATAATTAGATTCCAAAGGATTTCATGAGAAGTTCTGCATTAATATATCCTTTTTTGAACATCTCACCAGTTCTTAAATCGTTTATAACAACTTCAGCCGGTGCGAACATTCCCTTATCAATCTTGTAGAAATCATAATCTGCTTCTTTAAATATATCGTAGAATGGTTTACCATATCCTTCAGATGATGAAGATGGCAGATTTTCTGCTAATGATTCTATATCATCGCCTTCCTCTGATTCTATGTAATAGTAGGTTCTACCTCCAAATAAAACAGCATCGTTGGTTTTCCCCATTGCTTTCAGTCCGTCAGGGTCTACTGGTGCTATAGGTGCAATGCCGGCAGCTATTTTAACCTTGGTAACATCGAAGTGAAGTGCCTCCAGCATTTTATAGGTACCATTTTCCACAACTCTTCCTGCTATCTGAATAGATCCTACTAGGGATGCAGTTGGTGCAACCAGTACAAACACGTTCTCAGGCGATACACCACATTCACTGGCTATGGCATCAGTTACATCTGCTCCAGGTAATTTGTCAGCTTCCAGAGTTAGTATAGCAATATCTGCATCGTCTTTGTACCCTATTTCTTCATATGTTTCTGCTGGTTTTAATGCTAATGCTCTTGCTGGGCCTGAACCAAGGGCAAAAAAATCCCCTACACTTACAGACCAACCTGCTTTTTGTGCTCCCAAGGTTGATATTGCAGGAGAATCGGTTTTAATTTTAACAGAAGGTAAAGCGAATTTTTCAGATAAATCTCCTGGAATGGAGATTCCCACGTCTGCCAGTCCACCCAAACAAACCTTGGTGTAAAGTTCTCCTGCTTTAAGGCTTCCTGAAACGTTTACACCCGCATCAATAACTGTTGAACCATTTTCAAGTTTGGATACTGCAATATTTAATTCATCTGCTTTTTCTATCATTAAATCTACTGTCTTTTTAGCTTCAAGATTGACACTTACCATTATTTCACCTCATAAACAATTATATGAATACAAAATTTGTTTACTCTTATAACTCAAAGCATTAAGTTATACTCCTATGATTCATAGCAAATTGTTCCTTAATTAATTTACTATAATTCTTTAGAAATTCCAATAATTCTTCATTTATTTTCATACTAAAATAGATTAATTATACTAAAAATAGTTTTTATAGTTCTAAAATCTTTTCTGTATCTTTAAAATTAACTTCATATATATGGGCGCTAATAGAATGAATAGTAACTGTTGCCACCTCCACATCAAGCTTTTCAGCTACATATTTAGCCAAATGTGTAAGGCCAACTGCGTTAGGGAACCATGCTCCGTATATGTCATGTGAACGCCAGAGTGCAGTTGTATAAAGCTTCCCATTCCTTATTTTAAGGTCAACTAAGATCATACAGGGCACTTCTTCAGTTTTTGTATCAACAGTGGGGTCCCATGTTACAGAGATGGCTCTTCTGGACTCTTCACAGTTTTTTAGTCGGTCAATGGCCACCTGTATCTGATCAATATCGTTAAAATGTTTTCTAAGCCGATTACCGTAAGTGTATACAAATCCCTGACGGTCTTTGCTTAAAAATTGTTCAGAGTACAGTTCCAGTTTTTCACCACTCCAAAAGTATCCTTCAGGGATCCTGATTTCCTGTACTTTGGCAATTTTGTTTAGGTAAAAGTCCTCTGACATTTTATTTCCAAGTGGATTAATTATGGTAACTACAGTGTTTAAAATTTCTTTAGTAAGAGACCCTCTTTCATCCTTTATCTCTTTACCTTCTTTCATTATTTTTCTAACAAGTGTTTCCCACCCGTCTGCTATTTCATTAACTTCAATTTGAAATGACATATTAAATTCTCCACTGATTTTTCATTATCTGTTAAATTTCAATAATATTAACTGTAATATTTTAATTGTAACTATATTTGGATTTAAAGAGTTTTTGCTACTTTTACCATTGTTTTAAGTTTTTTAAATGCAGAATCATGTGATCGCATTCTCATCCCACAATCTGGATCTATAATCATATTCTCTGATCCGATTAGATCTATTCCTTTTTTTATCAAATTTTCTATTTCTTCTTTAGTTTCCACTCTATCGTTTTTAGTATCAAAACATCCAAATCCTATTTTCTTCCCATGGAAATTAACATTTTGCAGTGCTTTCATATTTCCAGGGATTCCAGCAAATTCACAGTCAATGATATCTACAGGGAAGATTAAAAGCTGGTCAAAAACACTGGTTACATCTCCACAAACATGTAAACCCACTGGTATTGATAGATCTTTAATTATAATTTCAATTGCCTTTTTTGCAGTGGAAATATTTACCATGCCCGTAGAGATGAATGGTTCATCAATCTGGATATAAATAGCCCCAGCATCTTCTAAGTAATGGGCTTCTTCTTTTAATGCGTATGCCAAATCAATAATAGCATCATCCTTTTTCTTGTAAAATCCTTCTATTCTGGATGAGAAAACCAGTGTAGATGGTCCGGTTATGATACCTTTAACTCCTTTTACACCTTCTTTAAGAGTTTTTTTAGAATTACCATAATCTTTTGAAATGTTTTGGGCAATTTTTAGGGTGTACTTAAAGTCTTCTCCACATATAGATGCTGGAGAGGGCCGTATTTTTCCCACAATCTTCGGAGTCTTATCTTCAACCATCATTCCAGGAATTGCATTTGCAAAAATTTCCAGCATACCCGCTCTTACCTGACCATCAGAGATAATGTCCACCCCTGCTTTGATTTGATCACTAACTGCCAGAGCTATGGCTGGCTTATAATTATCATAAGCTCCTAATATATTTAAAAATTTATCTTTGAATGTTTTTGGCTCTTGTGGGATGGGGGGATAACTTCCCACAACTGTAGTTAACATATTTAACCTCTAAATAGTAATTCAAAACCTTTTTTTTAAATTTTTATTAATGAAATCTTATATTTAAACTATATAAAATAAATTTAGTTTAAAAATTTGCAATTAAGAGTAGATAATTCATTAAAAATAGGGATAAAAGGTAAGGGATAATTATCAATCCCAGTTATTTAATCCCCAAATTTGATGAACTTCTTAGGCTCAAAGTTAGTTTGCATTGTCCAGAAATAGGCTTCACCTTTGGCGATACGGAAAATTATAAGTCCCGGATGGTCAAATGTCATGCCGAACTCTTTCAAGAATGGTCTATCTTCTATAACCTTCTTTTTAAGTTCTGGATCATCAACAAACTCGATTTCACCAGCCACCCGCATCATGGTTCCAGTGGTCTCATCTGGCTGCCAGAAACACGCTTCAACTTTAGGGTTGGCTTGAAGCTGTCCGTACATATCTTTTATAGCCCCAATTTGGAAGTAAAAGCCGTTCTCATCAGCAAACCAAAATCCTAGTGCCCTTACTCTGGGTTGATCTCCTTCTGCTGTTGCAAGGTAACATACTGGTGTTTCATTTGCGAATTTTATACAATCCTTAAAGTCCATTTTTTTTCCTCCTATCCAATTATTTATTCATAGATTTAATAATATCTTTTTTAAAATATGTAAAAATAAATTTTTTATAATAATAAAAATAAAATCAAAGTTATATTTAAGGAGTAGATAAATTGACAGAAGAAAAACCAAGACCTTATCGATTTACAGAGGCAGTAAGTAACGAGTTAGATACAGCATTTAAGAATTTAGCATCAGAAATATTGAAAGACGGTGCATTATCATCAAAAGACAAGTCTTTAATAGCATTGGCATGTGCAGTGGCAGTAAATTGCCAGCACTGTGTTAAAGCACATAAAAAACACGCCATCATGGCTGGTGCAACTCAAGAGGAAATAATTGAAGCTGCAGCAGTAGCAGGCCAAGTACGTCTTGGTTCAGGTTTTACTTTTGCATCATTCCTTCTTGATGATTAAGGAGATGAAATGAAATGGCCAACAAGATACATTGCCAGAGCTGTGGCAAATCACTCTTAGAAAACGAAGTTTATAAGTCTGCAAAGCAGGTTTTATGTGATGATTGTTATATAGATACTCAACACAGAATAAAAGCATGTAATCCATTAGGAGAGCGAGCCAAAAAGAATTTCAGAAAATCTCAGGGATTTCAGGGAACAGAAGGCTTATCTGAAATTCAGAAGAACATCTATCAGTACATTCAGTTAAAAGAGAAAGTAACAAGAGTTGATCTCATCAAACAGTTTAAACTATCACCAACTGACTTAGAGAATCATTTTGCCATTATGAGACAATCACAATTGGTTAAAGGGAAAAAAGAGGGTGATACTGTTTATATTACTCTGTGGTAGATTTCGTTTCCACGGAATCATTTTTTTATAATATATTCTTTAATTTTTAAAAATCAAAATTTATATTAATCTAATGATATTTCTCTAATTTTTTCAATCTCTTCCAGTTCAACTGGTACTTCTACTACAGCAGTACCATAGCATGGCTTGGTATATGGAATCATAATCTGAGATTTTTCGGGATTTATACCTATAGGAATGGGTGGAATTCCGATTATACGTGCCCCCACTACTTTTGCTCCAGCCTTAACGTGAACAACTTCTTCACCGCTTTTTTCTATGAATTTGGCGCATTCCTTAAAACCAGAACGGCTCATGTGTATTTGGTAATCATCAGATTCTTTAAGATATGTTTCGAGGCAGAACATTTTATTTCTCCATTTTATTTAAAGCTTTATCAAATTTAACTCGGAGTGGGGTAGGGTTGTGATATGCCCGGGCCGATACTATTTCGGCATTGGTGGATTCTTTTATCATGTTCACATATTCATTTACTACTTCCATTTCCCGTTCTGATATGATAGCCAAAGATTTAGTGTTTAAAATATTTTCAAAGGTTACAAAATATGAGACTGCAGCATCACGATGCACAAATCCAACCAATAAATCGAAAGAACCTTCCTCTATACTTTCAAGACAGGATTCCACGTCTATTTTTTTTTCTATATAAAAACTTTCAGGGTCCGAAACTTCCAAAAGCTTCATAGCAGATGGGGTGCTGGATATGGTGACTTCGTATCCTTTTTTTTTAAGTTTATTGGTAACATAGATAGCCATAGGTGTTTGTGATGGTGATTCAGGACATCCTAATAATATTATGGCTTTTTTCATTTAATTCCTCCATTTTTGACCTTTGAAATGGTATTTTTATTTCAATAAAATATATTTTGCGTTTAAAGTATTTAGTCTAACTATATACTACATATTTGATGTATCAATCTAAATTAATCCTCTATTCTGTTTTTAAACTCATTATATGGGCTGTTACTAGTGCACCTAAAAATAGGAAGGTTAAAAGGGCAGTTCCGTTTATGGACCGGTTCATTAAGAATAATCCCACTATGCTTTGGGCTATAAATGCAGTTAATGACCCTATTAGCAGGGCTTCTCTACCCATAAGTCTTTTATCTCCATTTTCTCTCTTTTCACGGTATATGGAAAGTATCTTAAATCCTAAGAAAATCGTGGCCAGACACCAGAGCAACAGGACGATCAAGCCGATATATCCAAAATCAAAGGTGAATCCAAATATACCGGGTAGCATGTAATCTATTACATCCTTTTTGCTAACCAGTATTCCATAGAAGAGAGGGAATGGCAATCCAAAAGATATTATCAATGACATTGGCAGGGTTATATAACCGTCGGTTCCATTAAGACATTGATCTCCCCAATAACAGGCACCGTGTTCATGACCAAAGAGTGTTGAATTTTTCAAAACCATGGCTATACTTGGATCTGCAAAAGATTCTATTCTAAAAATTCTAAGAAATGGACTTAAAACGGGCATTTCAAGAACTCTTGAAAGCATTTCTAATGATCCAAATCCGACAATTCCAATTCCTGCAAATAATAATAGCTTTTTAATGGTAAAAACCGATTTTTGTCGGAATGACTTTGAAATTATAAAATATCCTATTAATAATCCCATTAACCATAATAGAAGAAATGACCTGTGCATTAATCCTCCAGCAATGGTTATTACTATGATTAAAAGAACAATAAATCCTCTAAGACTTCCAGTTTTCACACCACTTTCTTTCATAATAGGGAGCGTAGCCAGAGCCGTTACTGCAGCTAAGAGAGCTATTGGTCCAAAGGAATGGGTTAATTCGTAGTGACCCGTCTGCAGCAGTAACAAAAGTGTATCAATACCAAACATCAGGCTAAAACCAATACATAGAATCAATGACATGAAAAGCACAATAGTCATAGAAAGGGGGACAATGTTTAAAAGAAACATTACACCTGCGTAAAGTATAAGGGCTACTTCTATTATAAATTGTAAATGATTCTGAGCGATTAAAGGCAATTTATTCCTCCAAATTCGGTTAAATAACTTTATAGTATTAATTTCAATGATAATTTAAATTTTATTATTTTAATTAGTTAGTTTTAATATGTTAAATTTTGATTAATAAATACAAATTTCTTTGATTTTAGATTAACTCTGCAAAAAATCATATTTTTAGAATTCAAATCTAAATTTTAATTCATTCCTTTTATTAAAATCATTATTTTTTTTATATTGTGAATAGAAATATGATTATTATTCTTTTTATTTAATGAATAAAAATATAATATTCTGATATATGCTTTCTTAGTTTATGTAATGATCTCTTTTTAAACTTTATTATAGTACCCATCTAAATTAATCCTTCAAAGTATTTTGAAAAATAACCATATGTTCTCCAGTTCCATTATAATCTTTAACTGCAGTTATACCATCAATTTTGATTGTTTCCATATTTTTCTTATAAATTAAATTGAAACCCAGTTTGGTATAAAATGTGATGGCCTTCTTATTCACGGGTTTGGTTATCAACGTAATCTTTTTACATCCTTTACTTTTAACTACTTCTATGTATTTATCAATAATCTTCTTACCAAATCCACGGCCTCTAATTTCATCTTTTAAACATAACAAATGAATATATGCCTCTTGTGGATTTTTTTGAGATATGAAACCTAATAAAAAACCACTAATTTCTTCATCTCCATCTAATTTTAAGATAAAGGATGTTTTTTGGAAAAATTTAGTGAAAATATGGTAAATAGAGGTTCGTTCAGTTGACATGGGTTGGCATTGTTTTGCAAGTGTTTCTATAGCAATAAAATCGCTTTCTATAACATTACGTAATTTGTAATTCATTTTAAACCCGATTTAAATTTTTTTTGCGTCACAGATTATTTAATATTTTTAGAAATGAAATTTATTTATTATACTTATTTTTTTAGATAGATAAGCTACAGATTAGTTAAAATGAAAGTTATGAACATTAACTTTAAATATTACCTCAATCTAATGGGAGTTATAGGGCTGGTAGCTCAGGTTGGTAGAGCGTCGCCTTGGCATGGCGGAGGCCCCGGGTTCAAATCCCGGTCAGTCCATTCTTATTTTCTAATTTTTTAATACTTATATAGAATTTATCCATTTTATAACATATTTTTGGGGTAAACTGATTACTAATAAAATTGAAGTTGATATTACACAAAAAATGGAAATATCTTATAAAAATAAGCATAAATGGTTTGGATAAATGAAATCTAACTTTTTATGGAGTTATAAACATTGTCCACAATAATATGGAACAGATCATCTGTTTTAATTTCTCCATTATTATTTTTATTTACTAAAAGCTTTAAAGCGATGTTTACAATTTCTTCGGGATTAGTTGATCGTTTGATCATCCCCATATCGATATAATGTTTGTCAACTGCAAGCAAACGCCCGGGATAACATGATATAACCGGAGTTCCTAGAAGAGCAGCTTCCCGGTTCATGGTACCCCCTGCACCAATAACCAGATCACAACGTTTCATAAGACTAAATGTGTCTACCGGGGGCTTGATAATAATCACATTTTTATTATTTTCAAATATCTGTTCTTGCTCTTTGAAACGAGGAA
This sequence comes from Methanobacterium sp. BRmetb2, assembly GCA_003491285.1. Lineage (NCBI taxonomy): Archaea > Methanobacteriati > Methanobacteriota > Methanobacteria > Methanobacteriales > Methanobacteriaceae > Methanobacterium > Methanobacterium sp. BRmetb2. The sequence goes on along the minus strand of CP022705.1, from coordinate 318,489 downwards.
TAATCAATATATTAGCATAATTTTCCAGCACATCAACAATAGGTGATAGTACAGATTCATTACAATCTGCATCTAAATAAGCTGCCAGTGACGGTTCAGGTCGCATAAGAATTGTTTTAGACTTTTTTAGGTTTAAATTCAGATCTTCAAAAATATTTTCATTATACTGGAAATTTTTAAAGTGAGTAATTTCACTAGTACCGTCATACCTTATAATATTGTTAGGGTCTGCACCAAACTGAAGGATATTCCACATGTCAATGGCTTTTGGAGCTATTATCTTATTACAAAGGGGTAATGTAAGTTTATTAGCAGCCATCATCTGTTCATTGTCAAGAACGTAGATATTGGGAATTCCAAGTCCAAATGTAACTCTAGGAAGTTCAATAGAATGTTTGGCTAGTCCTACATCGGGTTTTTCTTTTTCAATAATTTTTGCAAGTTCATAGGATCTTTTTGTACTTTCATTTAGTTTTTCAGCTAGACTTACCCCGTGTTTTCCCACAGAGATGTATTCCATTTCAAATAGATCCAGTAATTTGTGAATATCCCCAAATTTTCGGGCGGTGATAATAACTTCTTCTCCTTCAGTTTGGAAAAAATCGATTATACTCTTAAAAAAACGGATGTGTGGCGAATTGGTTATATCAATCCATATTTTCACAAAATCACCATATTATTGTTTAATACTTTAAATTGTTTTATTGGCTAATTCAACCATAACTTTTATTCTTCTATAAAAATTAAGTATTCAATTATAATTGTTCTTCTTTAATAAAAGCTTCGATACTTGTTATAATATCCTCTAAACCTTCACCTGTTTTTAGACTGGTTTTTATAACTTCAACTTCAGGGTTGAGTGCTTGGACATCAGAAACCATTTTGTCTTGGTCGGCTCCAACTGCCTCGGCAATATCTACTTTGTTTATTACCACCAGATCCGCATCTTTGAAGATTAGTGGATGTTTTTCTACAGTGTCGTCACCCTCACTTACACTAATTACCACCATTCTAATATGTGATCCTAAATCAAAGTCCACGGGACAGATTAAGTTACCTACATTTTCAATAAAAAGCAAGTTTATGTCGTTGAGGGGAAGATCACCAAATGCGTGTTCCACTAAATGGGCATCAAGGTGGCACTCTTTTCCAGTATTCAATCCAACCACAGGAACATCGTATTGTTTGAATCTTCCTGCATCGAATCTGCTGATAACATCCCCAGCAATAACCCCGATATTATAATTCATTTCTTGTATTAAATTTTCTATAAGGGAGGTTTTACCAGAGCCTATTGCTCCTAAAACGTCAACTGCAAAAACATGGTGTTTGTCAAGGATTTTTTGATTCTTTTTAGCTAATTTTTTGTTAGCTATCATAATGTCATGTTGAATTTCAACTTCAGCTATCTTATGCATCTTCATCACTTTTTTCAATTTTAATACTTTTAACGTTACATTCTCTTCCTGAAATAATTTCAAGTTCCATTGATTCACATTCGGGGCAGTTTAAAATAGGTGCATAATGATCTAGATCATCAGATGGAGTTTTACCCGAATAACCACACCCGTGGCACTTAATCTCAATGGGTATTGTATCTATAATAATTTCTGCACCTTCCAATAATGTGTCTTCACTTAAAACTTCCAACATAAATTTTAATTGTTCTGGATTTAATAGAGTCATCTCTCCTAATTCTATTGAGACTTCGGTAATTTCCTGAGCATCATTTTTCTCTGCCACTTCAATCACAGTTTTAACCATTGCATCGGCCATAGAAAGTTCATGCATCTCTTCACCTCTTAATCATTGTAAATAACTCATATAATTGTATTAACATCCATATATTAAATCAATCACATTATTCTAATAAAATATGAATTTTTGTTGATTAAAATTTTATTTAAGACTTGTTAAACAATTATTTATCATCTATTTATAAATTTTGAAATTATAAACCAGATATTTTATTATCAATAAGAATCTTACTAACATCTTACTTATATAAGTTAACAAAAGAATTAATTTCAAAACAATTCAGGTTAATCTTAGTAAAACTATTAGGATAATCTGATTTACATTAATAAAATGTGTAACCATTATATTGATATTTATTTATACTGATTAAAAGGTGATTTTTTTGATAATTGGAGGCTCAGCATCCCAAAAATTAGCTGCTAAAATTGCAGCAGAATTACAAGAGACATTATGCCCTATTGAAACCCGTAAATTTCCTGATGGAGAGAGATATATACGTATTAATGGAAAAATAGAAGAAAAAGCAGTTGTTGTTCAATCTACAGGTTTTCCTCAGGACGAAAATTTAGTTGAACTCTTATTTATTATTAAAACCCTTAAAGATCTGGGCGTTAAAACCATTAAAACAGTTATACCTTATTTTGGATATGGTAGACAAGAAAAACGTTTTAAATCGGGAGAAGCTATTTCAGCTCAGATTATAGCTGAACTACTTGAATCGGCAGGTGTTTCTGAATTATTTTGTGTGAATCTCCATGAAAACAATATGGCCAATTTTTTTAACATCCCCTTACATGAACTATCAGCTATGCCTCTGATTGCCCAAACTATTAAAAGAACTATTGACGATCCTATAATAATAGCCCCTGATAAAGGTGCCCTAGATCATGCCCAGGAGCTTGCTGGTCTGTTAGACTGTGACTGTGACTATCTTGAAAAAACACGCATATCCCCAGAAAAGGTGGAAACTAAGCCTAAAAATATGAATATTGAGGGTAAGCATGCAGTTATAATTGATGATATTATCAGCACTGGAGGAACAATTGTTAATGCATCTCAGATTTTAAAAAGTCATGATGCTAAAAAGATAACAGTAGCTTGTGTTCATCCAGTAATGGTTGACGATGCACTGCTTAAAATATTTGCAAGTGGTGTTGATGATGTAATTGCCACCGACACTTTACGATCAGATGTGAGCGTAATTTCGTTGGCCCCCCTAATTGCAGATGCCCTTAAAAAATAATAATTTATTTTTATTTTAACATTTGTACAATAGGAAACTAATTTAACATTTTGTATAATAAAATAAACTTTCTAATTTTTTATTTTAATTTTTAATCATTTAATTCTAATTAAATCAATATTATTATCCCATGAAACTCATATTAGGATTTAGTTAATAATTTTTCCAACAGGTCCGTCAAATGAAACAGGCTTTTTTCTACTTCAATGGAAATCTTTCCATTAAAATCTATTTCTTTTGGTTGAATGCCTATTAAAATTATTTGGGCCTTGGTGTGGTGTTCTAAATAATTGATCAAGAAGGATATGGGCATAGCATGGGTGGATATGTTATAATCAGCTATTTCATCTTTACTCACAAGTTTTATGAAACCAGGAGTTTTATTCATATTTACAGCATCAATTAGAATTATGTGGGAGGGGTTTTCTTTTTTTATGGTTCCGGTATAATTTTCAGGCACAGTACCTCCATCAAAAATAGCAGTATGAAGATCTTCACTAAATTTTTTAGATAATCTATGGGCAATTTCAGGTCCTAGACCATCATCACCTCTCATATCATTTCCAATTCCCAGTATAACCACTTTTTTAGAGTTATTTAAAAATTTTTTTAGCTTTAATTCTAATGCTATCTAATCCACCACCCATCTGGTATTTTAAATTTATTCTTATTTTATTGTTTTTTTCCACATTTATTTTGCTAGTGGGAATAAACATAGGGGGATTCATCATAGGAGTTGGACCGCAGACCATATCCTGTGTTAAAAGGGTAAAACTGGTTAATTTAACTCCTGAAAATGTTCCTTTTTTATTTATTTTAATTTGCAAGTCTACATTGAGGTTTTCCTTTATTTCTTTTATAAAATTAATTTCATTATATATTTGAAGGTCCCCTAATACTTCTTGATAGGGTAATTCCTCATTTTCATAGCATATATGTTCTGCTTTCATACTCACCGGTTCTATTCCAGTTAATATTTTGTAGGGAATAATTTTACCATTCTTTTTTAAGTATTGTGACATGTTTTTAATGACAGGTATTTGTTCTTCGTCAATCAAAGCAGTATCCAGCATTTCACATATTATGAGATCTGCTTTTTCGCGAAATTCAATATTTTTAGCATCACCACTTATTAACTGGATGTTAGGATAAGATTTAAAATTTTCAAGAGCACATAATGATGCATTCTGGTTTAATTCGATTGCATATACTTTTTTGGCATAGGGAGAAGCAAATATGGATAGTACTCCACTACCAGTGCCAATATCGTAAACTATTCCTTTAGAATTTTCTTGTATAGCATAAAAAAAAGCAGATAACCTTTCATAATCAGATAAAAGGTTATAATGATAGGGTGTAGTAAAAAGTTGCATAAAAAAAATTTAGATTTAAATAAATTAAATTTGATTAATTATTTTATTACTTAATTTTATTACTAATGACCTTAATCGTGGTCGATTGTTTCTCCTGCAGTGGTACTGGTTAATCTAACATGTTCTACGCCTTTTAATCTCATTATCTTTTCAGTCAGTTCTCTTATGTATTTAACGTCTCCTTTTACTACAATAATTTCAAGACAGTACTTTTCAGTCATGTGAACATGCATAACTGCGTTTATATAGTCACGGTAGTCGTGCTGGATGTCGGTCAGGTCCTCCATTACGTCGGTGAAATGATGGTCGTAAATAACGGCGATAATCCCTATTCTATCTCCTTCCATTTCATTCATCCATTGGTAACGGACAATGTAATCTTTTAATGCATCTCTTATTCCTTTTGAACGGGATTGGTAACCTCGATCCCGTAAAACATCATCAAATTCATTTAACAATTTTTTTGGTAATGACATGCTTATTCTCATCATAATATACCCCCAAATTGAATAATTATCACAAATTGGTTATTATCATAATACTTTTTCATACTATTTAAATTTTTGTTATATTATTTTTGCATTGTCTTTTTTATACATCTTTTCTATACATTTTTAATTTTGACTTTAAAATATTTCCGTAAAATATAACAAATGTGATGCTCTGAAATATAAAAAGTAATAGGTTCACAACATAATTTCTGAAAAATTATGGAAGTTGAGACTTTTAAAGAAGGAATTAAAGGGGAGTTAGTGGAGTGATATAATGAAAGTAAAAGAGGCCATGAATCCAGATGTGATAAAAATTAGTCCATACACCAGACCATTAGAAGCCTTTGAAAGGATGTATAAACATGGTGTACGTCGACTTTTTGTATTAGATGATGATGATAATCCTATAGGAGTAATTTCCTATTCAGATCTGATAGGTGTTTTAGGAAGCTTAAAACCCGGGCCGAAAGAAATGGAGGTTATACAAGTAACCGACATTATGGCTAAAGAAATAATTACCATTTCTGCAGATGATGGTGTTGAAGATGCTGCAAATTTGATGTTAAGGGCAGATATATCTGGATTATTGGTATTGGAAGATGATAAAGCTGTAGGTGTAATAACCAAGACAGATATATGTAGATTGGTTGCAGCAGAAATTTTAGTTGCAGTTTAATAGTATTGGGTAAAGGGGGTATTGTTTATTTTTTAAACTTACCAATTTATTTTTTATTTCTTTAATTCTTTAATATTACTTTATAAACTTAAAAAATTGATAAATTCTATCTGTTTTTCGTTTCAGAAGTATAATATTTTTATTGTAGATGATCTTATTTTGATAGACCCTCATTTTAATGAAATGAACAGATTGGACTTTTTGAAAAAGTTATAAAAAAGTATTTTAAACCTCTAAAATATATAAAAACGAGAATTAGTAATTCAATGCGGCTGCCGGGATTTGAACCCGGGTCGTAGGCTTGGAAGGCCCAAGTCCTAACCAGACTAGACTACAGCCGCGATGCGGCGTCCGGGATTTGAACCCGGGTCACTGGCGTGGCAGGCCAGAGTCTTAACCAGACTGGACTAACGCCGCATACCCATGATTTTAGATTCATCCTATATAAAGTTTTAGGTAAAGTGTTTTATTTTCTTAAATTACCTCTTAAATTACTAAATAGTTACTATTTTTTAAATTAAATGTGAATTAAATACTATTATAATTAATATACCAGTAAATGTCTTAATTATCCATAAGTTTATATAGAATTTAAAACTACAATTTATGATTCCAATAAAGTTATTTATACAAAAAATCAATATCACGATGAAAACTATTCCGGGGGAATGAAATACGAACCTAAAGAAAATTGGTCTTCCTTTAGCCATTATTACCGCAACAATCATAATGTTAATACCGTTAGAGGGTTTAAGTTTCGCGGGACATGCATCAATTGCTCTTTTAGTTTTTGCAGTTATAATGTGGGGAACAGAAACAGTCCCCCTAGCAGTTACCTCATTAATAATATTGTTCATACAACCAATATTAGGTATTGAAAGCTTTGATAATGCAGTGATTGGTTTTGCCAATCCTATACTTTTTTTAATGATAGGTGGATTTATCATTGCTGAAGCCATAAGAAAAAGCGGTCTGGCTAAGCGAATAACATATATTATGTTGTCTAAATTAGGAACAACACCTAATATGACATTATTTGCTGCTGTTTTTTCAACAGGTTTGATGTCTGCTTGGATTGAAAATGTGGTGGCATTTGCTATGCTCTTACCTGTTATTAAAGAAGTGATTTCTTTGATGGGAGTCAAAGATGCTAAATGGGGTAAAAGCAATTTTGCCAAGGCCATGATCCTGGGGGCATCTTATGGTTCATTAGCTGGTGGTTTTGGAACGGAAATTGGAACTGCACCCAACCTTATGGCAGCAGCTTATACTCATATACCATTTGTTGACTGGATGATATTCGGTTTTCCACTGGCCATAATTATGATGCTGGTTATTTGGAAAGTTTTGGGCATCATATTTCCTCCTGAAGTTAAGGAGATTAAAGGTGGAAAAGAGATAATCAACTCCACTATTAGTAATCTGGGGCCAATGTCAAGAAATGAGAAATTTTCCTTAGGTATACTTTTATTTACAATATTTTTATGGGTGACGACTCAGTTTACTGGACTGAATAGTTATTCCATTGCATTGATTGGTGCAACATTATTCTTTATTTTCGGCATAATAGATTGGAAAGATGCACAAAAAAATGTGGATTGGGGTTTAATTGTATTCTTTGGAGGTGCACTATCATTAGGGGCAGCTTTACTTAATACGGGTGCTGCCAGCTGGTTGATTAAGGATTTAGTATCTTTAGTAGGTAATGATCCTTCTGCTTTAGTAATGACAGTAATCCTTATGGTAATTGCAGTTGTTTTAACCCAAGTCATGTCGAATATAGCATTATCTGCCATACTAATACCATTATCGGTAACTTTTGAAGGGGCAACAGGCCTTCCAACAGGAACTTATGCGGTCCCCGTTGCAATAGCATGTTCGTTATCTTTCATGTTTCCAATGGCAGATCCAACTGTGGCCATGGCCCACGGAACAGGTTACGTGTCCGTAAAAGAAATATTAAAGGCAGGAGTTCCTCTGGTTATTATTGGAATAATAATGACTCTGGTGATTGTTTTTACCATTGCCCGTCCAGTACTGGCTGGAATTTAAAAAAATAACGAAGAATTAATTTTTTTTACTATTGACATTGTGTGTTCATATTTTTAAAGCTTGATAAAGATTGATTCATCTTTTATTTCAACTTCGTAACTATTTAAATCATGTGAGCCACTGCCAGTAACAATTTTTAATAGACGAGGAACGTCTTTAACGAGTTTTCCAGTTTTAACATCATACTGGGAACCATGTACTGGACAAGTTATAATATTATTTTCAAGTTTACCAATAGGCAGGTAACCACCCATATGTGGACAGACAGCGTCTACAGCATAAAATTTTCCACTGATATTTGCAATAAGTACATTTTCTTCTTTAACAGAAAACCCTTTCATAGAATTCTCAGTTACATCCGAAACATTACATACTTTTTCCATTAAAATCCCCCCTTATTATCCGTTAAATTTTATTTAACCGAATTTGAAAGATATATCAACTATTTATTTGGAATTTAGATCATAGTTTTTACTAATTAATATTATGAATTTTCATCTTTAAGAATTTATGGAGAGATATTTTTCTTGGCTTTTGTGTGTTCCTAACTTAAAGTATAAAGACCTTGCACAGGTTCATGACAAAAGAGTATTTTTTTATATTCTAAAAATAGGTATAGTGTACAATTTTATTTAAGATTTTATTAAATTGTCTATAACACTCATATCTATGTTTTCTTCAACTATTTCTGCTAGTCGATTTATGGAAAATGTTTTTAAATCTTCAAAATCGTCATATTGGAATTTTAATGGATCAAGACTATTTTCCATTCTTAAGTAGTCAGTGAAGACTCTTCTAAATTGGAAATTGTGGAATATTCCATGAAAATATGTCCCAGAGGTTAAACCAGAAGTTGCACCATCAAAGCCAGATTTAGGATAATTACCGCAGCCTTCAACTACTTTGAACATGGGTTTGGTTTCACCTATAACAGAAATACCTTCATGAAGCTCATATCCTTTAACCAGTTTTCCTTTTAAACTTGAAAATAGACTACTTCCTAATATTTCGCCTTTGCTTTGGGTTATTATTTTGTCCATTTTCTCAAATTTTGTTTTAATGTCCAGGATTCCAATTCCTTCCACAGAACCGTATTTTGATTCTTTTAATGATTCATCAAATATCTTTTCGCCTAATATTTGATAACCACCACATATACCAAATATAGGTATTTCATGAGATATTTCTTTAATTTCATCTTCAAATCCATATTTTTTAAGTGTTATAAGATCTCCAATGGTATTACGGGTTCCAGGCAATATGAGGGCATCTATTTTACCCATATTAGATCCCATTTCAATCAATTTAATTCCCATGTCGGGTTCATATTCCAAAGGATCTATATCTGTAAAATTGGAAATGCGTGGAAGTCTTAGAACTCCTATAGTTACTTTTTCGCCTTTTTTATAATTCCGTTCGGATAGGGATGCTGAATCTTCTTCTGGAAGTTTGAGACTTTCATCATAGGGTACCACGCCCAGTACAGGGACTCTTACAATCTCTTCAATCTGCTTTATCCCTGGTATTAATATATCCAGATTACCTCGAAACTTGTTGATTATAATACCTTTGATCCGGTTTCTATCTTCTTCATTTAAAAGTGCGAATGTTCCAGCAATAGAAGCAAAAACGCCTCCCCGGTCAATATCTGCAACTAGTATAACGTCGGCATCAGCCATCGCCGCGATTTTCATGTTAGCCAGGTCACGATCCATCATGTTTATTTCAGCTGGAGATCCAGCTCCTTCCATAACTATTATATCGTATTCCTCTTTTAATTTGTCTAATGATTGTTTGATAGCTTTGATGGCTTTGTTTCTAAAAGAATTTTGGTAATCGTAGAAGTTCATATCGTTCACAGGTTTTCCATGTACAATTACTTGTGAGATAAAATCTTCTTTTGGTTTTAGAAGGATAGGATTCATGTTATATGATGGATCTACTCCTGCTGCTTCCGCCTGTAAAACCTGGGCCATTGCAATTTCTGCATTTTCTTTAGTAGTAAAAGAGTTAAGTGACATATTTTGTGATTTAAAAGGGGTTACAGCATATCCCCTTTTGGAAAAAATTCTGCAGAGAGCCGCTACAACCACACTTTTACCTGCATTAGAAGATGTTCCCTGTACCATTATACATGTTGTTTTTTTGTTTAAACCCACTGTATGGCCTCCGATAAATTATAAGTCATTGAAAAATTCTTTTTAACTATCTTGGAATTATTTTATATTCTTTTATATTAATTGGTAGAATTTAATTTTTTTGTTAATTATTATTGAATGATAGTAGATGATGACAGATAATTAATGATTGATGACAAAATATAAATAGCTAATTTTTCAACTATAATATAATACATTTTATTTGGATAATTATTTTACCTTTTGTAACTTTAATAGATATTTATATATACTATGTCTATCAACAGAATATGCATAGTTATAAATTAATAAGTACTATGAAAATTGTTTTTATAACCTAATTTGATTTAAAAAAAGTTAAAGTTGTTGAAACAGAAAATCAATCCACTTTTGGAGGTCTTCATAAAAAATGACAAATTTAACCAAAAACTCCAACAATTCATTAAATTTGAATACTTACGAAACATCTAAAGATATTAAAGTTCCAGATAGGCTTATTGACCAAATTATTGGTCAGAAAGAAGCAGTTGAAACTGTAAAAAAGGCTGCTAAGCAGAGAAGGAATGTTCTGTTAATTGGTGAACCCGGTATTGGTAAATCAATGCTAGCTATGGCTATGGCAGAATTGTTACCTCCTGAACAATTGCAAGACATATTAGTCTATCCAAACATGGAAGATTCTAACAATCCGTTAATTGGTGCTGTTCCAGCTGGAGAAGGAAAGGCCATAGTGTTGAATCATAAAACCAAGGCAAAAGCTCAGGATGACAAGAAAAACATGTTTATGATGATCATTATTTCCCTTATACTGGTCATCGGATTCATTTTGAAACAGTATCTCGCAGCTATAATTGCAGCAGGTATTGTATTTTTAGCTCTTCAACAAATGAGACCTAAAACATCTGTTATGATACCTAAACTTTTGGTATCTAATGAAAAAAATAAAATAGCTCCTTTTGTTGATGCTACTGGTGCACATGCCGGAGCTCTTCTAGGTGATGTTAGACATGATCCGTACCAATCTGGAGGTCTGGGAACTCCTGCTCATGAGCGTGTTGAAGCAGGAATGATTCACCGTGCACACAACGGAGTTCTTTACATTGACGAAATTGGTACAATGAAGATGAGAACCCAGCAGGAACTACTTACTGCCATGCAAGAGAAGAAATACTCAATCACTGGACAGAGTGAAACAAGCAGTGGAGCTATGGTTCGTTCACAAGTTGTGCCCTGTGACTTTGTCCTGGTTGCATCAGGA